>CAYYJO010000046.1:0-9755 GCA_964472265.1 uncultured Caldisericales bacterium
GTTTGTACCTTTTCTTCCCAAAACTTTTTCTTTGTTTGAAACTAGAGAAACCTCCATTTGTGTTTGATAGTCAATTTCTTGAATATGTTTCAGAAAAAGAAAAATCGATTGAAATTGAAAGCACAAGTGTATCTGAAGTACCCAGGGAGGCTAAAAGAGATGCTTCAAAGTTCTTTGAAGGCATTGATAAAAATGAAAGTAGAACTGCTGACAATCCAGAATATTGGGAACTCTTTGATTCAAAACAAATGGAAAAAATAGCTATTGAAATTGTTGAGTTAATTATGAAAAACAAAAAAACAAATGCTTTAAGTGACATTACAAACAGACGCTACTACTTCAGCTTATTATCCCCAAAAAAGGAATAATCTACCTAATATGTTTCCCTAGGAAATCCTCGATCTCAGGCAGGCCGCCCTGGAATACAAGATACCCGTCCGGGGGTTCCCTTTCGGTGATCTCGTCGACCACACGGGTGAGCATGAGCCTTTTGACCTCTTCGCGATCCTGTGAGTGGCCAAGTGCCCAGCCAAGCTTGATGTAGGCGACTTCGGGGAGCATGTTTGCTGCGGGAATGACTCCAAGTTCCATGAGGTCGCGTCCGGTGTCGTAAACGTACATCTGGGCGAAGCCCCACATGGTCTGGACGGTCATGTAAACCTGAACGCCGGCCTGGACTGCACGCCTGAGCGGTTCATAGAGCGGTTTGTTGACGTGGCCGAGTCCGGTTCCGGCAATGACGATTCCTTTGTATCCCTTTTCCACCAGCGAGTCGATCATGTCCGGCTTCATGCTGGTGTAGTAATAGACGATTGCCACGCGGTCATCGTAGACGGCGTCGATCTTGACGTTTCTGTCCTTGCGCCTTGGCCTGAAGTCCTTTTTGAGCGGTGTGACCTTGTCGGGTGTACACATGGCAAGGGGTATGTCGGAGAGGGTTCTGAAGGTTGAGCGATAGGAGCTGTGCATTTTCCTTACTCTTGTGCCCCTGTGAAGCAGGTTGTATGAATCTGATGTCGGGCCAAACATGCAGACCATGACCTCGGCGATGTTTCCGTGGGCTGCTGCATTTGATGAGCAGCGAAGGTTGAAGGCTGCGTCAGATGACGGTCTGTCAGACGATCTCTGTGAGCCGACCATGACGATTGGAACCGGTGAATCCTGAACCATGAACGAGAGGGCTGCTGCGGTGTGGTGCATGGTGTCGGTGCCGTGTCCGATGACGATTCCTGCTGCGCCATTGCTGATTTCCTGACCGATTGCCTCGGCCAGAATCTTGTACTGCTCCCAGCCCATGTTCTCGGAGAACACGCCGAAAAGCTTGATTGTCTTGAGGTTGCAGATGTCGGCAAGTTCAGGGACTGCGCCATAGAGTTCGCCCGGTGTGAACGCCGGAATGACGGCTCCTGTCCTGTAGTCGAGCCTTGAGGCGATTGTTCCGCCGGTGCCAAGCAACGTAACGTTTGGCTTGACGGGGTCAAACGGGAACTCCTGCTCTGGAATTTTGTATTTTGCTTCCTTGTAGCCGACTTCACGGATGGCTGTGATGTTGTCGACAGCGATGCCGATGTTGTAGCCGGTGATGAGTTTTATGACCACGTGGAATTCGTCCGCCTGCTCAGACCTTGGGAGGATGATTCCGCGGAACATTCCCTTGTTTGTGTCGACCTCGACGTCTGCCCATACCCTGGCGTTCATTGACTCGAGAACCTGCTTGGCTCTGCCTTTGTAACCCTGTAGACTCATGGTTTAGGAGTGTGCGTTGAATTCAGGTTTAATTCAATCAAAAAAAGTGCAAATCAAGGCGCTGTTGTCCTAAATCGGGAAAGTGCGAGGGCGATGATGTTTGTGAAGCTTACCAGCAGCCTTGTGTGGTCTGACCCAAGAGGCTCCTTGAGCTTGAGACCAACAACCCCTTCAATGTGGGTTGATGAAACCAGTGGGAAGAAGGTATAATCTGTTGCCGATGATAGCGTGTCAGTGTGCTTTCCTGCCGGTTCTTCGTGCTCAAATGTCCATGCAGCAGTCGCCTTGTCGTTGTCGGTCATTAGCAACAAACATGATCCTGCAGGAGCAAGGGTTTCATGGCGATGGATCAAAATAATCGGATCAGTTTCAAAAACCGATCTGATCTTCTGCTCCGACATGGCGCAGGCCTCGTCTTCGTTTGTAACCTCGAGCAGATCCTTTGTCAGGTCATAGAGTGAGTGTACGAATTTCTCGCGCATCCTCGCCCTTTTCCCCCTGAATCTCACGATTTCTGCCACGAAGCTGGTGCCTATACCCACAAGCAGGAAAACTATGAACGTTGGGATATGGCTGAGGTTGCCGACTGAAAAGGTGAAGATTGGATCAACAAACAGAAAATCCAGAAGGAACACTCCAAGCACGGTGTTGATTATTCCTGGAACCCTTCCGCCAAGAATGCCTGAAAACAGAACTGGCAGGAGCAGTATCATGACGATGTTGTCAAAACCGAGCCACGGTTTGAATGACCAGCAGACAACCGTGAACACAGACATGACTCCCAGTGAAAAGGCGATGTTGTTGAAGTTCCAGGTCAACGGGTTGCCAAATCTTATCCTCTTTTTGGGTTGCCCTGATTCGTTTACCACAAGCACATGGATTGAACCAGCGCCGGCCACGATTGCTTCGGCAAATGGCGAACCTAGCGGTGTTCTGCCTGGTCTCGCACCGACGATAATAATAACGATGTTTTCACGTTTTGCGTACTCAAGGATTTCCTGTGCCGGATCGGCTCCTGCCAGTATGGCGACCTTGCCACCAAGATGGTTGACTAGATCAATGTTTTTTGCCAGCTGTTTTGCCTGATCTCCGGTCGGAATCCCCTGGAACGGCGTTTCAATGTGAATTGCGAACCAGTCTGCATCGATGCCTGGCGCCAGCTGTTTTGCCAGCCTTATGAGCTTTTCAGAGTTTGTGCTCGGAGAGATGCAAACCAATATTCTGGGACTTGTGCTCCATGGGCCAGCAATGTTGTGTCTCCCCATATAATTTCTGATGTCGCCATCGACTGTTCTTGCAACATACCTGAGTGCCATCTCACGAAGAGCCATGAGGTTGCCTTTTCTGAAGAACTGCTGCATGGCCTGGGCTGATTTTTCAGGGATGTAGACCTTGCCCTCCTTGAGCCTCTCAAGCAATTCATCTGGAGGAAGGTCGACCACTTCAATGCCCTGGGGATGGTGAGCTTCTTCTAGCACTGAATCTGGAACGGTTTCCTTGACCTTGATGCCAGTGACTTGTTCAACCATGTCGTTGAAGCTCTCTATGTGCTGGACGTTGAGGGTTGTCCACACGTCGATGCCTGCATCGAGCAGTTCAATCACGTCTTGATAACGCTTTTCATGCCTTGAGGATGGGATATTTGTGTGAGCCAGTTCATCGACGAGCACCAACTCAGGCTTTCTTGCAAGAATTGCATCGATGTCCATCTCATCAAGCTTTATACCCTGATACTCAATGACTTTTCTTGGAATGACCTCAAGCCCTTCCAGCAATTTCTTTGTTTCTTCCCTGCCATGGGTTTCGAGGATGCCGACAACAATATCAATTCCCTGTTCTTTGGCGCCGTGTGCCCTTTGGAGCATCCTGAAGGTTTTTCCCACTCCTGCCGCCAAACCCAGAAAAATTTTGAGCTTGCCTCTGCCTGATTCGTTTTCCTTGGTGTCCTCCTCTTTCGAGAGGATCATCTTGAGAAGGTCGTCCGGGTTTGGTCGCTTGTCCTGGCTCATTTCATCTCCATCATCTTCATGTTCAGTTCCAAAACATTTACATAGCTGTATCCGATGCCTTGCCTTGCCAGAGATCTGACGAGGGCCTCGAGCTTTGTTTCATCAATATCTCTTGCCATTGCCACCGACTTTACCTGAACCAGTGCAGCCTCAAGGGTGATGTCGGGATCGAGACCGGAAGCACTTTCCAGAACCAGATCGGCCGGAACGTCCTTGTCTTCAGTCATTTCGAGATCTGTTCTGGCTTCTTCGACTGCAAGAGTCACCTTTTCCTTCATTTCCGGGTTGGAAAGCGAGGTGTTTGAAGCGATTCCCTGCTGGTAACCTGTGCTAGATGGTCGTCCGTGAAAGAAACCGTCGTCCTTGAACTCCTGACCGACCAGGCTAGAACCGATAACCATTCCATCTTTTACAACCAATGAGCCGTTTGCCTGGGTTGGAAAGATAAGATTTGCAATGCCAGTTATTGCAAGCGGGTAGACAATTCCAAGCAGAACCGTAAAGGCTACCAGCGCAATCAGGGCTGTTTTGATATTTTTCATTTCTACCTCCCAACGCCAAGCACTGTGAGTAAAAGATCAATCAGCTTTATGCCCACAAACGGCAGGCAAAGACCGCCAACACCGTAAACGAGCAGGTTGTACCTGAGTAGTTTTCCGGCTGACATTGGCTTGTAACTGACACCCTTGAGCGAGAGTGGAATCAGCGCCGGAATGATGATGGCGTTGAAGATTACGGCTGAAAGGACAGCGGTTGCAGGGTTGAGCCTCATGATGTTGAGCACGTCCAGTTCAGGATAGGCTGTGACAAAGATTGACGGCAGGATGGCGAAGTATTTGGCCAGGTCGTTTGCAATCGAGAAAGTCGTTAGCGATCCCCTCGTAATCAATATCTGTTTGCCAATCTCGACGATGTCCAGAAGTTTGGAGGGGTTGGAGTCGAGATCGACCATGTTTGCAGCCTCTCTTGCAGCCTGTGTGCCAGCGTTCATGGCGACACCAACATCTGACTGGGCAAGAGCCGGTGCGTCGTTGGTTCCGTCACCTATCATTGCCACAAGGTGCCCGTTGGTCTGATAATTCCTGATTAATTCGAGCTTGTTCTCAGGTCTTGCCTGTGCAACAAAGTCGTCGATGCCGGCCTCGGCAGCGATTGATGCGGCTGTGAGCGGGTTGTCGCCGGTTATCATGACTGATTTTATTCCGAGCTGTCGAAGCTGGTGCAGCCTCTGTTTGATGTTGTCCTTTAGTACGTCCTTGAGTCTGACCACACCCAGAATCGTGTTGTTTTCGCAAACCACAAGCGGTGTGCCTCCGTGCTTTGCAACTTCCTCGACGTGTCCCCTGATCTTTTCGGTGTACTCGCCGCCTTTGGATTTAACAAGTTCTTCGATGGTGTCCGGTGCACCTTTCCTGATTTCACGTCCTTCAACATCGATTCCGCTCATGCGGGTTTCGGCTGAAAAGGCAACAAAAACAGAATCTACCGGAGCTTTTATCTCACGACCACGAATTTCAAGGATTTCCTTTGAAAGGTTGAGAATCGAGCGACCCTCAGGGGTCGAGTCAGCAAGCGAGGAAAGGAGAGCGCCTCTTGCCAAATCCCTTATGTTTACGCCTTCTGCCGGCAGGAATTCGGTTGCAAGCCTGTTGCCAAGAGTGATTGTGCCGGTCTTGTCCAGCAAAACCACGTCCACGTCGCCTGAGGCTTCGACGGCTCGTCCAGACAGGGCAATGACATTTTTAGAAATAAGCCTGTCCATTCCAGCGATTCCGATTGCCGGAAGCAGTCCAGAGATGGTAGTTGGGATCAGGCACACCAAAAGCGAGACCAGCACGACAAAGGTCGTTGACGTGCCAAGGAAACCAGCCAGTGGAACAAGCGTTACCGTGACAGCGATGAAAACGACCGTGAGAGCCAGAAGGAGGATTTCCAGTGCGAGTTCGTTCGGGGTTTTCTGGCGCTTTGCCCCTTCGACCATCGAGATCATCTGATCGATGAAGGTTTCGCCAGGATTTGTCGTGATCAGGACTTTCATTACACCGGTCAAAACCTTGGTTCCGCCGGTAACGCCTGACCTGTCGCCACCGGATTCCCTGACAACCGGAGCGGATTCGCCGGTGATAGCTGACTCGTCCACAAGGCAGACGCCATCGATAATATCGCCATCTGATGGGATGTTCTCGTTGGGGCTGACAATGACCATGTCACCTTTTTTCAATGCCGTTGCTGGAACTTTTTTGGTTCCGTTTGGCACCACAAGGTTTGCGTAGGCTTCCGAGCGTGACTGGCGCAGTGTTTCAGCCTGTGCTTTTCCTCGACCTTCGGCAAGTGATTCTGCAAAGTTTGAGAAAATGACAGTGAAAAGCAGCCAGAATGCAATCTGGAGTTCATATCCGAATGGCTTGCCAGAGAAAAGTGAAATGATGGACTGAACCAAAACGGCGACTCCAGCCAGTTCACACAGGAACATAACCGGATTTTTCCACATGAACGCAGGGGAAAGTTTTTTTAGTGCCTGTGCCACTGCTGGAATGACGAGTTTTGCCGAGAAGATTGAAGTTTTTTTCTTTGACATCTGGAGCCTCACATTCCAAGCTTCATCGATTCAAGCACCGGCCCAAGCAGGAGAGCAGGGAAGAACGTCAAGGCACCAACGATCAGGATGATGACGATGAGCATGACGATGAAAACCGGTGAAGCGATGTCAATTGTTGCAACTGATGGCGGTGAAATCTTCTTTTTTGCCAGTGAACCTGCAAGTGCGATTGCCGGAATCACCGTTATCAGCCTGCCAAAGAGCATTCCGATTGATCCAGAGATGTTCATGAATATTGTGTTGGCCTGTATTCCGCCCAATGCGGAACCGTTGTTGCCGACGAATGAAGCATTGGCATAGATTATCTCGGTCAGCGCCCTTGAACCTTCAGGGTTCGTTGAACCTGCGTTTGCCTTGAAAAGGATGCCAGTACCTATCATGCAAAGTGTGATAACGGCTGGCCCCATCAATGCGATTACCGCCATCCACATCTCGGTTATCTCAAGTTTCTTGCCCAGGAGCTCTGGTGTTCTGCCGATCATCAGTCCGGCAATGAACATGGTGAGAACGGCGTAAAGCAGCATTCCTACGATACCGACGCCAATACCGCCAAAAATCACTTCGCCGGTGACAATGTTAAAGATGTGGATCAGGTTTGCACCAGGTGTCATCATGTCGTGCATGGTGTTGACGCTGCCGTTGGAGGTGGCTGTTGTGGCCTGTGACCAGAGGGCTGAGGTGGCTACACCGAAACGGACGTCCTTGCCGTAGATCCCAGCATTGCCCGAAACTCCGGCAATTTGTACCGATCTTGCCTCGCTTGCGTAAACGACGCCGAGTCCGATGAGGAAAAGAACCATCATCGCAGCAAATATTGCCAACCCCTTTCTTTTGTCGCCGTGAATCTTTCCGAAGGCGAACGGGAGTGATGCCGGAACAAGGAGGATGGCAAACAGAGAGACGATATTGGTGATTGTTGACGGATTTTCAAACGGGTGGGCTGAGTTTACCCCGAAGAATCCTCCGCCGTTTGAACCAAGCAGTTTGATTGCAAGCTGGGAGGCAACCGGTCCAAGCGGTAGAATCTGGGTTCCGCCGGAAAGGGTTGTGGCGCTCACCGAACCTTGAAGCGTCTGAACAACGCCAAGTCCGGCAAACACTATTGAAAACAGGATCGAAAGCGGAACAAGGATGTAAAATGTTCCTTTTACGAGATCAACCCAGAAGTTTCCAATTGTTGAAACGGACTTCCTCGAAAACGACCGCATCAAAACGAAGGCCACAGCAAGTCCTGCAGCTGCCGAGAGGAAATTCTGGACAGTCATGCCGGCCATCTGGGTGAAGTGGCTCATGGTCAACTCGCCTGAAACCGGCTGCCAGTTTGTGTTTGTGGCGAAAGAAACCGAGGTGTTCAGGGCAGAATCCCAGCGAACGCCGCCAAACCCCTGAGGGTTAAATGGCAGGAATCCCTGGAGCATCTGGATGGCAAAAAGCAGACAGATGCCGAACAGAAGGAAGATAACGAAGGCTTTTGCATATTCCTTCCAATCCATCTCTTTGGATTTGTCCACACCAAGAAGCCTGTAGAAAAACTTCTCGACTGGCTCCAAAAACCTGATGGCTCCGTTGGCCACATTGCCGATGTAGCTTCCCAGAAACCATGAGGCTGCAGTGAGAGCCCCGAGGAAGACAACGAAAAACACTATGTCAGATACGACCACAATCACGCTCCTTCAATGTGCAAAGTCAGGCATGTTAGCAGTAAACAGTTTAAAATCAAGAGGCGGTGAGTCAAAGGAGGCTGATCCGGTTGCCACCTTCCAAAGGATGAGGGCACGCATTTTGTCATATTTGGCATTATAACCGATTTAATGTTTGTTCAAAACAGGCGAAATTGTGTGATCTGGCCTTTTTTACCCTATCTTGTCCATTTTTTAGCTTGCAAATGGCATTTTTTAATTTGAATATCAGGCCTATTCCATAGAATTTGCATAACTTGAATTGGAGGCTTAGAAATGAAGAAGCTCGGAATTCTAGTAGCACTCGTGGTGGCGGCAGGCGTCATAGGTATCGTAGGAACCAACTACACACAGGCAGGCGGAGGATGGCAGGCATCGCATCCGGCAATCTGGAACAACCTTGTCATTGCACCGATAACCATGTCAGCAGGCGACACACACCGCTCAGCAATCTGCGGAATCAATATTGAAAACGGCAACATCGAATGGAAGTACGAAGTCCCGGACAGAGTCTTCTCCTCGGCTTCCGTCGAAGGCGACAAGGTTTATATCGTTATTCCGCACCTCAAGTATCCGTACAGGTATCTTGCTTGTCTCAACGCCAAAACCGGCGAACTGATCAAGGAAGTGCCGTTTGAAAAGGCAACATACAACAGACCGCTCATCAGAGATGGCCTCATCTATATTGGAACCACCGGAATCTCACAGGGCAGAGGAACAATCGAATGCTACGACCTCGACCTCAACTTCAAGTGGATGTTTGAACAGATTTCATCAAACGACATGCTTGACGGCTGGGTTTATGGTCTCCCGGGCTATGAAGTAATCGATGGCAAGCCATGGCTTTTCATCGGCTCATACAACTCAAAGGTCATGCCAGTTGACGCAAAGACAGGCAAAGGCAAGCCATTGCTCTGGAAGAACACAAGCTTCCAGACAAACGGCTCAGGCCCGAACGATTTCTGGGGCGAAAAGAACCAGATTTTCCAGGCCGGCGGACCAATCGAAAATGACATCGTTGTTCAGGATGGCAAGATCTGGTTTGGTTGCATGGACGGATTTGCCTATTGCCTCAACGCAAAAGACGGACAGAGGGTCTGGAAGTTCGAAGACACCAGGGATCCGAAAGACAACACAAAGGACAACGCAAAGATCGCAACAAACATTCGTTTCGCAAGGTCATCACCGCTCATCATCGGCGACAGCATGTTCATGGGTTCACAGGCCGTCATGGACAAAGGCAACGGCATGTACCTCATAAACGCATCAACAGGCGCAGTTCAGGGATTCTTCAAGACCACCGACTATGTAAACGGCACACCGGTTCAGGTCGGAAACAACATCGTTTTCGGTTGTGACAACGGCAGCGTTTACTGCATCACCCAGCAGCTCACCGAAGTCTGGAAGACGCCGGTTGTGGGTAACCCAAGCTGCAAGCCACTCCTTGTAAATGACAAGCTCATCTTCTGCGTCAGGGAACCAGGCGGAGTTTTCCCACAGAAAGTCGTCTGCTTAAACACCTCAGGCCAGATTCAGTGGAAGACTGAACAGTTCAAATAAGCAACAACACAGCTACTAACAAAGCCCGGATGCAAGTCCGGGCTTTTTCTTTTTTGGTAAACGCCCGAACGAAACACGAAACATGCCTTTCGATGTGAAGAATGTAAACAAAGATCAAGAGTCTCCGAAGTCGCACCGGCTTGCGCAAATTGTGAAAGTGGC
>CAYYJO010000046.1:9765-15587 GCA_964472265.1 uncultured Caldisericales bacterium
AAAAAACAGGAGGCTGTGGATGAAAAAGCTGGTGATAATTATAGTTTTGCTACTTGGCGTCAGTTTCTTCGCAAGCTGCGGGGAACAGGCGACGACAAACGAGACACAGACAGACACAGAAACAGCGACTGAAACGAAGACGGAGACAACCACTCCGCCAGCCGGTGAATTTGAAAAGTATGCTGAACTTGACTGGGTAAGAATCGGTGTTTTGAAAGGCTGGACAGAAACCATTGACGAGAGCCAGAAAACCATTTCCATTACGGACAACAATACCAGAATCGAGATAAGCTACACAATCTCCGACACACCCGAAAACTTTGAAAAATCGCAGGCTGCTGGCTCTTCAGGCAAGGTGACCACAGAAAAGGTTATGTACGGGAAAACCGAATTCATAAGGGATACAATCGAGTATGCCGGTTCGGTTATGGGCGTCAATCTTTACGCTCCGTATGCAAGCGACGGAACCTCAATTGTTTTCATCAATGGCCCACTCACGCCTGACATTGAAAAGATGCTTGGTTCGATCGAAATTAAATAATCGCCGATAAATATTTCAGCAACAAAAAAGCCCTGGTTTTGCCAGGGCTTTTTCTCACCGGTTTTTTTTGATTGCCAGCAGTATCGTCAGCACCAGGGCTGCCAGCGCCAGAACGCCTATCAGCCCCAGTCTGGTGTAGTCAACAGCTGTCATTTGTTGACGTCAAAGACAACAGTTGGGATTGAATAATTAAGGTTGCCCCTCTTGTCCAGAGCGTAGAATTTAACGCTGTGCCTGCCAGACTTCAGACCCTTGAGGATCGCTCTTGTGCCCTTCACAAAGCTGGTCACGTCTCCGCTGTCTACTTTCCAGGCGAATGTGATGTCGGCTGCAAATGTTTCATTGTCTCTTGCATCCCAGTCGATCACAACATCCTGGCCTGACGGAACCTGTTTCGGTGGGTTTTTGAAGGTCATAATCGGAGGCTCAAGCTCACCCCTGAAATCGTACTTGAGGATTCGTTTATAAGTGGCCATTTCAGTCTGGGCTTCGATTGTGATGGTGTCGGCGAGGAACTCTGAGCCCCTGAGCACCGAGATCTGCGTGTCAAATTCACCCTTTTGAATGAAGATTTTTTGTGGTTTTGTTCCGAATACCTGGTAGTTCTTTGGGTTGTATGTCACTTCAAGGTCGACGTTGGATGTGCCTGTCAGGTTGTAGTCGTTTTCAAACATTTCGGCCATGTTTGAGGTTTCGGCAGATTTCCAGCTGATCATCGGAACCAATGGCGGTCTCCAGGCGTTTGTGTTGTACTTGTGGAACCATCCCTTTGCGTGCTCGCCCAGCTGGAGGTTTCTTGTGTAGTAGTCATAGGGAAGGTTGTGTGGGTCGTAGTTGTCGTCGCTCCAGAAATACTCGTCAGCCAACAGTCCTCTCCACGGGTTTTCCGGGTTCGGGCAGTAATACGTTCCTTCCCTGTGGTCGCCGTGAACGAATGGATCCCTCTGGCCAAGCATGTAATTTACGAATGAAAGTGGGGTTTTGCCTTCGAGATAGGCAAGAACCCTGTTGCATCCAGTGCATCCGATGGCGATGATGTTGTAGTTTTTCAAATCATCGGTTGTGACTTCGTTGTCGCTGACTACTTTGACGTCAAGCTTGAACTCTTTCCTGAATATGTTTTTGTAGAGGGTCGATCTGTCCTTTACGGCCTTTTCAAACTTTTCGTTGCCCTGAAGTGTTCCTTCGATGATTATGAAGTTGCCTGTCAGGTAGAAGAAGTTGTTTATTGGGCCATTCAAAAGCGAGTTGACCTTTGAGTCGTCGTTGAGCATGTAGCCTTCAGGTCTGTTTATTTTTGCACCTACCGGCTTTTTTTCTGAGGTCATTATTTTTTCAAGCTCTTTGTTTTCGGTTGTCCATTCAAACTGGGTTGATGACATGTCAGAGTAGATGACGTCGATTCTGAATGGCATTGTGATGGCGCTCTTGTTTTCGAGTCTGATTTTGAAGCGGTAGGGCTTTTCGCCTGGAAGCAGCGTGAAATCTATGTTGTATGTCATTCTTCCGGTCTGCTTGACCCATTGTTCGAAGAACCAGGTGATCTTTTTGCCTGAGGCTTTTGTCATTTCGGCGTCGAGATCGGCAAGGGTGGCAAATTTGCCGGCGAGCCTGCCTGCGTAATTCTTGAGAGCCTTGTAGAATGCCGAATCTCCGACCACCTGTCTGAGCATGTGGTAGACGAGCGGGCCTTTGCCTTTGAAGTAGATGTCGAGAACATCCTCTTTGACAAACGTTGTCAGGGGAACTTCTTCTTCGGGTTTTATCTTGTCGTAGAAAAGTTTTCTTGCCTCTCGGAGCTGGTCGATGAGTTTTTCCTCGCCATCCCTGTCCTCAAGGTAAAGCATGCTTGAGTACTTGGCAAGCGAGATGTTGAGGAAGTCAGCTTCAGGACCGATTCCGTAAACAGTGCCACCCCACCATGAGGCGGCAACCCTTTCGGCGAGGAACTCGGCGTCTGTGATTGAAATCTCTTTTTTATCGGTAGTCTCGCCCAAATTCTTTTTCTCTTCGTCTTTCTTGGCTGCATCGGCAAACTGTCTGTTGGGGATGAAGAGCATGCCCTTTTCTCCGGTTGCGATTTTGAATTTGTCTGGCATCTCGCAGATGATGTAGGATTGTGGAGCTGGCGTGCCAAAGTTTTTTTCGAAGAAAGTGAGTTCCTTGAAAATCTCCTCGCCGATTTTTCTTCCGAAGATTTCGTGCTCTTTTGTTCCAAAGAATGAGGCTTTCATTGATATTTTTGGGTCTGTAATCTCGAAGGTGTTGAACGGCCCTGCAACGATGTGGTAATAAAAAGCGGGATCGCGGATTTCGAGAATGTGAAGCTGCTGTCTCTTGTCCTGAGATAGTGTTTTCTTGACCACGTCATAGCTGGCAACGAGCCAGTTGAGCGGAGTGAAAACCTGAATCTTCATGGTCACAACGTCGGAGTAGCCCTGAGTGATTGTGGTCTGTGTGACCGGATACCACCACTGGTAGAGGTAAAAGCCTTCTCTGCCGATGTAGTTCCATTGCCTGCCAGGATATTCAATGCCCTTGAGGAGGGCGTAGTAATGCAGCTTGAGAACAAATGATTTGCCAGCTTTTGCGTATACCGGAATTGTCAGCTGATCCTTGTTCTGCTTGAAATCCAGGATTCCCTCGACGTTGTCCATCTTGAAGACCGGGTCGTAATAGAGGTTGACTGAAGTCAGATCGACATTTGGCTTGATTGTGACGTCGCACTCAATCTTGACAGTCTGCTCATCAACGTTTGGCTCGACGATGATGTTGTACTCTGTGATTGAGTAGTTGGACTTTATTCCTGCGGCAAAAGCGTTTTGGGATTTGGTTGGAAGTTGGAAAACGGAAACAGTCACTACAAGACAGACAGCAAGACGCACAAGATTCCTGAAGTTCATAAACACCTCTTTTGAGCAATCATTATATAAAGTATAAATCAAGGCCATTTCCAGTCAATAAGACTGCAGGCAGGTTTAAAAATGCAAACAAAAAGGCGGAGGGTTAGCCTCCGCCCTGTCTGGAATTCTGGTGCTTGTCCTAGATCACGGTACTCTTGTGGTTCCCTGGTTTGGGATGCCCTGATTTGGCATGCTCTGACCCGGGTTTGTTGGATTTGGCATACCTGGATTCTGATTGTTTCCACCCTGGTTTGGGGTCTTTGGGTTGTTCTGGTTGCCTGGAGTGCTTGGAGTGCCCTGATTTGGTGCCTGATTTGGTGAGCCAGGATTGTTCGGAGTCTGCCCGTTGAATGGGCATTCACCGTTGTTCTGACCCCAAGGCATCATCTGCCCCTGACCCTGCTGCTGCCTGCCGTTTGGCTGGCGATCCGTGCGATCATTGCCACCGAAATCGTTTCCGTTTCCGAAGCGTCCCTGTCCGCGATCCATCATCTGGCCGCCCATTCTGTCGCCCATCTGTCTGCCCATTGCCATGTCGCCACCACGACCACCGAAACCGCCCATTGGGCCTCCGGCAACCATGAAAAGCGGTGCTGCAAGAACTGTGAGGACAAGCAGTCCTGAAAGAACGAAACCAACCATCTTCATCCATGTCTGATCAGCTCTGAGTGCCTTTATCACGATGAAATAGGCGAGGCAGAGGAGGAGAACCGCAACGATCGATATTGTCAAAAGTGTCATCTTTTATGACCTCCTTAATGGACATCAATCTACTACATCCTGTCGTATAGTCAACAGGCTAGAGTTAAATTTCTACTAATAGTTATAGTAGATGGATTAAATCAAGTCTAGCAAAGTATTTGTTTGATTTTTGGCTTCTATCGGTTGGGTTTCTTGAAGAGACTGAGCTTCCGAAAGGATTTGTTTGAATCCTGCACCTGTTCCTGAAAATATAAAAAGCCGGTCATTTGACCGGCTTTTTATCATCAAACCTTGTTTATTTTGCGAGAGCGTCTTTGAGCTTGCCAAGAAGATCAGGATTTGCCTTTACTTTGTCTGCAAATGCTTTGATGTTGGCGTCATTGCCCTTCATCAGGTCAACGGCTCTCTCCCAGATTGGCATCTGGAATGTTGTTGTGGTTTTATCGCCTGACTTCAGTTCCGGTGCTGCCTTTCCGTCGGTTGTGATCAAGACATCCGCTTTTCCGTCGGTCATCACCGGGCATTCGCCTGCGTTTCCATTGAACCACATCATGTTCGGTCCGCCAACGCCTGCACCCCTGACGAGCATTTTCCTGTTGAAGGTGCCATTGCCATCGCAACAGGCCATACCACCCTTGTTCCTGCACATCATCATGCAGACAGGTGCGCACAGAACTGTGAGGATGAGCAGTCCGACGAGAACGAATCCGACTATCTTCAACGCAATAACTTCCTGCTTCCAGGCCTTAATGAAAATGAAGTATGCAAGGCAGAGCACCAGTATCAGTCCAAAAAACATTGCTCCAATCATCATCTTTCCAAACCTCCTTATGGTCTGATAAAATTCTACTACGTAAAGTCGTAAAATGTCAATACCCAAAACAAAAACAGGGCAGATGATCTGCCCTGTTTTTGTGCGATTAACCAGAAGGTTTGGGATTTGCTATTTCATCATTTCTTTGGAGTCTTTTTCGGCTTTTTCAAGCTGAGCCTTGAGTTTTGCGTAGAAATCAGGCTTTGACACGACCGATTTTGCAAACTCCTGTACAAAGAAATCTGACTTCATGAGGTTGTCCCTCATGCCATCTATCATTGGATATGATACCATTGCACCGTTTTTGCCGTTCATGATGTTGCCCTGAATCGAAATCATGTTCGGGTCCATCTTCTGACCTGGATCCATTGCGCCCATTCCGCCTGATGACATCATCGGACACGACATCCCACCAGACATTGCGCCGCCTGAGCTACCGCCCATCATTCCACCGGCCATTCCTCCGCCAGACATCATGGGGGATGACATTCCACCCATTCCTCCGCCAATGCCTGCTCCGCCACCATACCTGGCGCCCATGGCAAACCACGGTCCAGCGATGACGACCAATGCGAGCAACCCCGCAATCACAAAGCCGATCACCCTCATTGTAAGATTTTCGAGTTTGCTGGCCTTTATGAATATGAACCAAGCCAGTGCGAGGATGAGAAGTCCACCTAAAACCATTGCGCCTATATGCATCAGAACCTCCTTGTTCTTTATCTGGTATAATAGTACCGGTTTGTCTATTGTCAATAAGTCGCAAATAAAGTTTTGGTTAAGTTATTGCAAGTTAATTGCAAATAGAAAATTGATAAATATCAATTATGATTTATTGTGTTTCTAATTTGACGCTATAGAT
>CAYYJO010000047.1:0-15523 GCA_964472265.1 uncultured Caldisericales bacterium
GCGGTGCCACCCGCGACTGGAGCGCGAACTGCGCAAACTCAAGCGATGACATTTTTGAGGTCACGCTCCAGATGCCGCCAAAATCTGCCGACGAAGCGTTTGCCGTATTTTCTTGCAAAATAGAGCCTTCATGTGGTGAACCTTTTGACTGGGAATTCTCTGTCCCATACACCGATTGCCTCGATTGCGCGCTTTCTTCGGATTCGACGTTGATACGCCTGCCAAAAATGTGCGACGGCGAAAAGGCAAAAGTCGAGCTGAAACTTAACAACACCTGCTCTGTCGGGCAGTATTTCAAGGTGACGTCGGAAGATGCCGAACTTGTCGCTACAAGTGGTGATGTTTCCGTGGATGCAAACGCCAGCGCTTCAATAATGCTGGATTTTACAATGCCAAAGCGTGGCTCATCCAATTTCTTTGCCGGCAGTTTCAAGATAACGCCTGTAAACGGCAGCGTTGTTTGCTATGATGTTCTGGCTCCTTACAAGGAAGACTGCTGCTGTGATTTTGAAATAGAGCTTCAGACCAGATTTATTGCTGAGCAGACGATGAATCCGGGCGACACGTTCACTTACGACTACCTGATAAAAAACACCTGCAAGAGCAAGCGCATGAGTTTTGCAGCATCAATGGGGTCAAACATCCTCAAGATTTTGCCTGAAACATTCCAGCTCGATCCCGGCACGAACCAACCGGTTCAGGTCAGCGTGCAGATGCCTCAAAAAACTGCCGACTATGCAGATTTCAGTTTTGCAGTAAAAAGCGACTGTGGCAAGCAGATCAACACCGCATTCAGGGTAAAATATACGCCGATACAGGTTTGCTGCGATTACAACGTTGTAATTCAGAGCGATCTGCCTCAACCGTTCATGATGATTCCGGGACAAAGGCAAACTCTGCTCATGGGCATAGAAAACAAGTGCACAAACGTTACCCTGACTGCAACAATTGCAGGTGTTGAGAATGTGATCACGATCGAGCCTTCCAGGTTGACCATTGATCCAGGGCAAACGTCCAAATTCCAGATGTCGGTACTCATGCCGTCTTGCAGTGATGGTGACATTATCAACTTCGTTTTCAGGGTTACCGTCGACGGCTGCGATACGAAGGAGTACAAAATTCCGGTTGTATGTGGCTCTCCACTTGGCAACTGCTGTGATATCGACGTAACCGACATTTATGGTCAGCTTGGGAAAATGGCTCTATGTCCTGGCGACACCGGTGATGCCACACTTCTTTTGACCAACAAGTGCACCGACAGATCCATCTCAGGCGGTACAATAAAAGGTGATGGCGCTGTCTCGGTTAATCCTCAGACGTTCAATCTTGAGCCTGGCGGATCGATAAAAATAAACATCAGGGTTTACATGCCAGAAAATGCACAACCAGGCGACGTTACGTTCTATCTTTACATCACAATCCCGGGATGTTCGCAGATGAGGGTGAGGTTTGTCGTTGTTTGCAGCAATTGCGGTTCCACCTGTTGCAATTTTACATTCTCCCAGGTTTCAGAGTTCCCGCAGTGTGTTTCGCCTGGTCAATCGATCAAACTGACACTACAAATCTGCAACAACTGCGACAACACCATTGATTTTCTCGTTGAAGGAACCGACATCCAGTCAGGAACGATCAGCGTTCCCGCAGGACAGTGTGCCGAATTCACAGTCAAGTTCTATATCCGTGAGTGCAGTGGGTCGTACCAGTGGCAGATCAGCGCAAAGATCATCAAACCACAGAACTGCAATGGCTCATACAGATACTTGAAAGGACGCGCGGCTTGCTGCAAAGGGTAATCAGTTTCGGAAAAAATCCGGCAATGTAAACAACCTGTAAACGTTTCTTAGCTTTGGTTGAACTTAATCAAGCAATGATCGATGTTATGATCGAGTGTTTAGTTTTGTATTAATTTTTATTAATCGATATTATTTACTGATAAGAATTATTGTTTGAGCGACATAATTTGCAAACTGGAAAAACGAGCAAACAAAATAATTATTGTTGTTTGTTCCTGATTAATTTGATCATTGAAACAAATCCGGTCAACAGAATATTGGAATATAGATGGTTTAATGCTATAGCCGTAAATGTTGATACCACCTCCATACATTTTGCAAAAAACTGTTAAAAGTGCTATGGTTTTCATTGGAGGTGTTTGTTATGAAGAAAGTATTTATGAACCTGCTGCTTGTGGCGGTCATTGCAACCTCGCTGCTTCCGGTTGTAAAACCCGCACAGGCCGTCCCCGCAACAATCAAACTGACTGCAACGCCAGGATGCGGTTTTGTCCTTCTCAAGTGGGAGGATACAGATCAGGCGTACCAATACGAACCAAGAATGGTTCTTCCTGATGGAACCACTTACCCGCTTGAGGATTTCCCGCTTGTTGGCAAGACTGAATACAAACACGAAGGACTGGAGACAGGCAAGGAATACTGCTATGTGGTCTTCAGCTATGACAAAGAATCCAACAAACTCACCGAGAGCAACAAGGCCTGCGCCACTCCAGTGTGTGAGGAGGCGTGCGTCTGGAAATGCGGTTGCCTGAAAGATATTATCGCAACGGCGGCAAACGTTGTTACATTCAACGAAGGCTGCAAGACCGACGGAACCCCAGTTTACCTCAATTTCTCACCGACACTCGTGGATATTGTTCACGGCTGGACAATCGAGCAATACCTGAAAATCTGCAAGGAAAAGGGTATCACCGCATGCGTTTCCGTCTGTGTTGGCCCGAATAACAACATTGTCAGCTGGAAGGCGGATGTTGAAGGTAACGACTGCTGCAAACCACAACCAACCGTCACCGTCACCGAGTGCATCTGCATAAAGATCACAGAAGTTGACTGCACCCAGAACCTTGTCAAAGGCACAGATGCCCAGGGAAACCCGTGGTGCCTTGAAAATGTGAGTCCAAACCTTTGCGGCACTCTAAAAACTGGGCAGTGCTACAAGGTTTGTGGCGAAATCCTGATACCAGGACCAACGGAGAAATGGGCTTGCAAGAGGATGAATGTTTCGACAATCACCGAGATTCCCTGCGAGTGCAAATGCCTGTGCGTCAAGATAACAAAAATCGATTGCCAAAATGCCGCAACCAACGTTCCATGGCCTATTTTCTACGGAACCGACGAGAACGGCAACTCTGTGATGGGAGCCATACAAGATCAAACAATCCTTGATCTTAACGGCAACGTCATCAAATGTGAGGACATCAAGCCGGAAACCTGCTGGCAGCTTTGCGGATTCTGGAGGGAAATCACCGGTGCAGCCCCTGCATTTGTTTGCCTACAGGCTCAACAGGTCGACTGTTCGACATGCAAGCCGACACCGTCAGATTGCTGCAGGTTTGAAATCAAACCCCAGGTTGATCTTCCTGAATGCTTCAAGCCGGGTGGACAGTACTCGCTCTATTTCGAGCTGACCAATGGCTGCGACAAGGCATATTCAGCTGATCTTGTCCTGAACAACACCACGCCAGGACTTACTGCCACGATTACACCGCCAAACATTTCGGTTCCACCAGGAACAACAGGATTCAACGTTCTGCTCTCGATTCCGACGACCTGTGAAAAGATTGAGCTTTCGATACAGGCCTACATCAAGGATGTCGAGTGTCCGCCTGTTGAATTCAAGATTTCCATTCCATGCTGCGGTAGCTCGGACACTTGCTGCAAGTATGAAATCAAGCCAAAAACGCAGATACCAGACTGCATCAAGCCAGGCGTCCCGTTTGTCATGTACTACGACATCATCAACTATTGCCCTGACATTCAGGACTTTAACTTCGCCTACAACATCGTTTCCGGCGGAGTTTCACCACTGGTCAATCCGATGGTTCTCACCGTTCCCGGAGCAACGACAAGCGCTGCCGGAACAATAACACCAGGCTCAGCCTCGTTCTCGGTAACATTCAATCCTCCGGCAAGCTGCAACGGCGAAATCGATGTTGTGCTGGTTGTCATCCCAAAGAACTCCAACTGTCCAAAGCGTGAAATCCCGATCAAGCTCAAATGCTGCCCGACAACTGAACCCTGCTGCAAGTTCGAGGTCAAGAGGCTCACACAGCTCCCCGAGTGCATGAAGCCGGGCGAACAGATAAAGGTCGTCTGGAGACTGTTCAACCTTTGTGATTCATGTGAACCAATCCCCTACAATGCAAATGCCGGCCAGTTCGGCGTAATTGACCCAGCGTTGGCAGCAGGCGAAATCCCGTGTGAGGATGTAAACTACATCGATGTCACAGCGGTCTACACCATGCCGACAGATTGCACCGGAGTGATTTTCTCCCTGTGGCTCACCGTTTGTGACAAGCGCACACAGTACGACATCAAGATGCCATGTTGCGGTGAAACCACATGCTGCAAGTTCGACATCAAGAAGATGTCTGATGTTCCAACCTGCCTTAAGGCAGGCGAAAAGGCCACAGTCAGGTACAGGCTTGTCAATGCCTGCGATCCTTGCACACCGATTCCGTTCACAATCGTTCCGGGAACAGGCGTGACAGTCAATGTACCATCAACAAAAACAGGCACAATTCCGTGCGGTACGAACAATTTTGCTGACATTAGCGTAACTTTCACCATGCCAAACCCATGCAAGGAAACAACCTTCGTGTTCTATATCTCTGCATGTGGAAAGAGAACGCCTGTCGAAGTCAAGATTCCATGCTGCGGAACAAGCACCGTTTGCTGCAATTATGAAGTTAAACAGCTTACAAAGTTCCCTGATTGCGTGACCCCAGGCAAGACTTATTCAATCAAATATGAGATCGACAACAACTGCACAAAACCAATGTATTTCATTGCAAGCGCACAGGGCAACGTAACAGTGACCGTCGATCCGGTTCATTCAATCACGGTTCCGGCTGCAACAACGGCAGGCCCGGGCACGGCAACCTTCACTCTCAACTTCACGGTGAAAGAGTGCAAGGATTATGCGACAATCTCACTCGTAATCGCCCCGACCGGCGTCGATTGCCCGAAGAAGACCATATCAATCAAAATCCCGTGCTGCTCGACCGTCCTTTGCTGTGATTATTCACTAAAACTCCTCACACCTGTTCCGGAGTGTGTGAAGGCAGGTCAGAAGTATGATCTGAAGGTTGAAGTCTGCAACAATTGCACCGTTCCTCTGACAATTGCGCTTTCAAGGTGCCCGGGAACCACAGGGCTGACCGTTGCTCCAGCAACAATATCCCTTGGCGCAAAGGGTACATCGACAGCATGCACAACGGTTGTCGTCACCATCTGGGCTGACGATAACATCTGCAAGCAGAATAACGGCATCATGGAATACTGCCTCTACACAAAGGTGGTCAAGCCGGAAAACTGCGGTGAAAAAGGCATCAAGCAGCACAAGTTCAGGGTTCTCTGCTGCGGCTATCAGCCCCAGAATTGCTGCCAGTATGATGTCAAACCGCTCAACACACCACCAACCGAGCTTGCACCAGGTGAAACCTTCATCGTCAAGTACCAGGTTTCAAACACTGGTGAAATCGGCATCTGCGCCCCACTGAACATGACCATCGAAAACATCCAGCCAGCCGGCGCCCTCGTAATTTCGCCGATGACCTTCTCAATTGCTGCAGGTGGAATGGTCAATCTTGACGTAAAGATAATCATGCCTGCCTGTACGTCCGATAAAACCACGTTCAGCTTTGACGTCAAGTTTGAAGGGTGCGATAAAACGGTTACCGTGAAATTCGATGTCTTGTGCACTGAAGGGTGCAAGTTGAACCTGATGTACAAGATCAAATTGTACGAGTACTGGAAGAACGGCGAGTTTGTGGAAAAAATGCCGGTTTATCCAGAAATCAGGTCAGACATGAACGACAGGTCATTCCTTGTCATTAGGTATGTCACAAAACATCTTGGAGCCACGCTTGCCTACGATGCCACCGAGAAAATGGTCACAATTGTCACCGCAAAGGGCAAAAAGATAATGCTTTGGATTGGCAAAACGAAAGCCCAGGTTGACGGCAAGGAAGTTTTGATAGACCCAACCGACACCAAGGGAACGGTGAAACCATACATCAGCGGAGCAGGCTACACCATGCTTCCGCTCAGGTTTGTCTCAGACCAGCTTGGAGCAAAGCAGGTGAAATGGCATGGTGACACTCAGATTGCCGAATTGATTTTTGAATGCCCGGAAACGACAACGCCGATAATGCCGATGAGACCTGCACGAAGCTTCCAGCCGGTTTGCTCAGCAATTTAGGCTAGATAGGAATTCAAAAAAGGCCATCTGAAAAGGTGGCCTTTTTTATTTGACAACCTGACACTTGGGGCAGAAGTAGCAGTTATCGCCAAACAAGAGTCTCATTCGAGGAATTTGTTATGCTAAATCCACGCAGGAATTGAATAAAAAACAGATGATGGTTTTGTTGCGGTTGTCATCGTGTTTTAGTTTTTTTCGGATTATATAATTTGATTATCAGTAATCAAATGTCTTGCTCCGCAAGAGAAGACTCTCTTTGTTTTTCCAGGGACTTCTTTCATAGATTTCAAGCCAGTACTGGCAATTGAGCTGAGGTTTAATTTTGACTGTCTCCGCAATCCAGATTTCAGGATTCAAGAATGTGCTTTCTATAACTGTGGTTTTTGCCAGTGTTTTCTTTATATCAAACAATGATTTGCATACCCAATATGAGTCAATAACATTCCCATATTGCTTATAATGCTTGTATTCTTGGTTATGGTTATTTATTAATTCGATATTGGTATGATGTGCTCTATATTCGCAAACTATACTATTATTATCCTTGTCGTATCGTGGTTCCTGCAGAATGTCTACAAACGATTCAGAATTTATTTCCCCCTTTGTTTGTTGATACTCCTCTCGAGTTAGTAGTGACCTACCACATGATGTCAGACTTGATAGACATAAGATGAGAATGATAAAGAATAAAAAATATGCACACAATTTTTTTGTGTTCATTGCCACCTCGGAACTTGGATATTGGCAAACAAAAAATTTATCACTCCAAGCACTTTATTTGACAACCTGACATTTCGGGCAGAAATAGCAGTTTCCGCCAAGCCAGGCGATTTTTTCAATCCTTGTTCCGCAGTTTGGACACGGGTTTCCTGCGGTTTTGGCGGTCATTCTGGTATCGAATCCGCCGACGTTGCCGTAAATGTCGGTTTCGTTGTCTCGTCCGCCGAGTTCACAGGCTTTCGAGACCACTGTCGCAAGAGCTCTGTGAAGTCCGTCAATCTCTGCTTCCGTGAGGCTTTTTATCTTTGTTTTCGGATGAATTCCTGCTTCAAAGAGAACTTCCTGACACATGCCGTTTCCGATGCCTGAGATGCCGGGTTCGGAGACGAGGAAATATTTGACACTTGGATTTTTCGCTTCGGTCTCGACCATTCCCCTGAGTTTTTGAGTGGTGAACCCTTTGTCGAGTGGATCAGCCTTGACCCTTGAAAGGTATGGATGGTTCTCGATTTCTTTTCTAGTGAACAGGGAAACCATTCCCCAGCCGGATATTGCAACCGACAGATGCCTTCCATCGTCAAAACCGAGCAGGAGCTGATGTTTTTTTGGCAATTCCTCATTTTTGGCGTGGAGTCTGATTTTTTCACCGCCCTCGCCAAGTGCAAGAATCAGCTGTGTGCCGATGGTTGTGAGGATATACGAGTGTTTGTTTATGGATTCGCCTATTTTCTTTCCAACAATCTTTGTCTCGTAATCTTCTTTGTCCAGGTGGTAGAAAGCGAACTTGTGGGGTGAGTTCCCCCTGATGCAGGAGGTGATGGTTCTACCCAACAATTCTTTGTTTATCTGATGTGCGATCACATAGCTTTCTGGATATTCGATCACTCTTTCACCTCGAAGTCGATTATTCCTATTGCCGTGAACAGGAAGCCGACGATCCAGAGGATGTGGATGGGATTGAAGATTGAGAGGTTGTGAACAAACGGCATCCAGACATAATACTCGTAAACGCCGATCAGAAAACCGCTGGTTGCAATGAGCATGAATGGTCTACCCATCTTGCCTGACCAGAAAAGGATGACAAGCCGTATCGAGGCAATGAAGATCAACAGTATGAACACATCGTAAGTAGCACAAGTGAGGATTTCAGGAAGTGAAAGGTGTGCCGACTCGGGATGGAAAATGAATATTGAGGCCGTGATGCCGATAAGCAGAGCAATAAGAGCGCCATAAGCCAGCTTCTGTTTGCTGCTCATTGGATTTCCAACCCTGAACGGAAGGCTGAAAAGTGCTATGATCACAAGAATGGCGCCGATTGCAAAAAGAATTGATGCCCAGGTGAGGACTTCAGCATCGTTGCCCTGTATTCGCATGACCAGTTCGAAAGCTGCACCGGCAGTCAGAAAAAGACAGCCATAGCCTATCAGTTTGACCGGACCTCGTACAGAGCCGAGAAGGTTGGCAGTGTAGCCATAGTATAGGCCAACTATTGCGGTGATGAGGGTGGAAAGCACCTTCAATCCTTCAGCCCATGCAGCCCACAGGACTGATCCGTTCCATGGCGCCGGTTGCGCACCCGGTGGGTTGGGAATCAGAAACAAAACCAGGCATATCACTGCCACAGCAAAAATCGCAATAATGAGTTTAGAAAACCTATCCATTCAACCGCCTGTTTTTTCTGGTTCCGATTATAGCATTGAAGTAAGGTTTGGCAACAACCCTTGCCACATATTGTCGTTTTTCTTTATTTGCCTGAAGGGAGTGTTCTCTCTACCGATACAACGTAGCCATCGAGACTAAAAACGCAGTAATTGGGAGTCAAAGCCAGTGGCTTGACGTTGCTGCCCTGCCAGAAAAGGGCTTTCATGCCCGTGTCGTGGGCGATCACTTCTGCTTCGCCGGTATCGGAATTGCTAGCATAAACACCGACTGCGCCAAATCTTTGAAGGTACCAGTTTTTGCGATTCCAGATACTTTTGCCGTTGGTGTCAGTCTGAACGCCATCTTTGACGTACACGCCATCGGGGAAGTTGATGTCGCCTGATCCAGTGAGCATCAAACCCTCAGGGTCAGAAATATAGCCGGTTTCAACTTCGAATTCCTGAGTGACTCTCCCGTCAAGGCTGAAAAATGCCCTCTTGCCATCGATTGATTCAAGCCTGGCGTTTGCTGTGATGTCGGTTGCCAGCGTCCAGTTTTTTTTGCCGGAGCACTTGAGCTTGCCACTGTCAAGCGTCAGAAAACAGCCGTCTTTTGTCCAGTCCCAGTATTCAATCCCGCTGATTCTGGCCAGTGATGAATCCACTATCTTCTTGCCAGCTATCAGGTATTTCCCCGAAAGTTCGAGCCTGCCTGTGACATAAAAATCTGATCCGGTTATTTTGCCATCCGGTGAAGTTTTTGTGAGCGTCCCATCCCTGCCAACCCAGAAAAGCTGGTTGTCAAGCATGGCTACCCCGCGTGAAGGATCGATCAGGGGTGTCAGATAATTCATCTCTTTGTCGTTTTGTTTGAAAAAAACCTTGTCATTTTCGGAGACAAAGCAGATACCGTCCTGAAAACCGACAAAATCACCCTTGTGGAACCAGACTTCGCTGCCAACCGACTGTGCTGAGGGCTTTATCTGGTTTGAACCGGCGTTTACCGGTTGAGAGCCTGAAAAAACATGTATCAGTCCGCTGGAAATCTTCTTGCTGACAAACATTTCCTCAATTTCGACAACAGCTTTTGATCTCCCAAGGGTCAGGTTCAGGGGCAGTTTGCCGGTTGCAATCTCTATACGGTCGACAAGCACACGGACGGACAACCCTTCTGGTCCGGTAATAACAGTGTCTTTTTCAAAATTCACCGTGTTGACCTTGCCAGTTGAAATGTCTACCGGCCTTTTCTCTGATCCTGGCTTACCGGCCATAAAGCCCTTCTCATCTAGCTTCGTGATGAATATGCCTGGGAGTACGCCGAGTTTGCCTGAGTTGCCGTAGAGTTCGTAGCCGGCGTCGTCGATGAGCACGGTTGTGAAAACCTCGTCTTTTTCTGGATAGATGATGTTCCCGTCGGCGTCAATGTTGAGCGTCAGGATACAATCAGATTCTTTGCCGCTGTCAGCCACCCTCACTCGCCAAACCTGCTTGAAACCGCTTTCCGAGACCATTACAGCCGACTTGAAACCCGGGATGGAATCAAATTCATTCGGTGTGCCACCGCAGCCAGCAGAGAGAAGCGCAATCGACAGAACAACACAGGCAATCCTTTTTCGCATGGGTCAATTATAGCCTTTGCAATTTGCAAATAAACTGGTATAAAAGTTTCATGCAGAAACTAGGACAATTGCTTGGCCAGGGCACATCCGGCCAGGTTTACCGCTATGGAAACGACACGGTCATCAAGCTCTTCTTTCCGGAAATTCCTCCAGAAAAGATTGGCTTTGAGGCTCGCATCACAAAATATGTCAATGAGTCCGGCCTTCCTGCAGCCAAGGTTTATGACATCATCGACTATGGCGGCAGAATCGGCATCATCTACCAGAATCTTTCCGGCAAGGCTCTGCTTCAGTTCATAGGCAAACAGGTTCACAGAATATTCTACTGGGCTGATGTTTTGGCCAAAATCCATACCCAGATCCATTCCTGTCCGGTGCCAAAAGATTTGCCGACCCAGAAAGAGCTTTATGCTGACTGGATTGTTGCCGCACAAGGTCTTTCAAATCCAGTAAAAGACAAGGTTTTAAAGTATCTCGACACATTGCCGGATGGTGACAAGCTTTGCCACAACGACCTCCACCCTGACAACATCGTCCAGACAAATGCCGGCTTTGTGGTTATCGACTGGACGTGCACCCGTGTTGGCGACCCGCTTGCAGATGTTGCAAATTCAATGTTTGTAATCCAGATCGGTGAAGTCCAGTCCGACACACCTGGGCAAAACGGCATCGCAATCGGCCGACTCGCATTCTCATGGCTCTACGCCAGGGATTATCTGAAAATCAACGGTGGCAAAATGACCGACGTTTCCAGATGGAAACTGCCCATCGCAGCCTCTCGCCTGATCTATAAATTTCCGAAAGAAAAAAAGCCCTGCATCGATACCGTCCATGCCGAAATCAGAGTTTTGGAGAAAAAAGGCTTGATATAAAAAAAACCGCAGCCTTGATGGCTGCGGTTTTTGATTGATGATAAAATCAGATGTAGGCTATTTCGCCGTGTTCGCTGTCGTCCAGGCCGATTTCCTGCTCTTCGGCCGTTGCCCTGACACGAGTGAACTTGTTGATCACCCACAGTGCTGCGTACGAGAAGAGGAATGACCAGATGAGGGCGATCATGACCGACCCAACCATCTTGCCAAAGAACTCAAGCGATCCGCCAAACAGGAGACCCTGCTGGAACGGCTGGATTGTCGGGTTGGCAAGCGAGGTGGCAAACAGGGCAGTGCAGATTACGCCTGTGAAGCCGCCCATGCCGTGGACGCCCCAGACATCGAGTGCGTCGTCCCATCCGAGTTTGTTTTTAAGTCCAACTGCCAGGTAGCAGACAATCGAGGCTATGGCTCCTATGCAGACAGCCGCCCACAACGGG
Organism: uncultured Caldisericales bacterium; assembly: GCA_964472265.1. Taxonomy (GTDB): domain Bacteria; phylum Caldisericota; class Caldisericia; order JAAYUI01; family JAAYUI01; genus JAGNLA01. Next base: position 11,508 of record CAYYJO010000047.1, read on the forward strand.
ACATAGCCGGCGGCAGGTGTGATGGCGACAAGGCCAGCAACCGCACCGGTGAGCAACCCGATGAATTTGGGCTTCTTTTCAAATATCCACGCTATGATCAGCCACACAACCGCAGCCACTGACGCTGCAATATCGGTGTTTAGGAAGGCGAGTCCTGTGATTGAATTCACTCCGAGGGCTGAACCGGCGTTGAAGCCATACCAACCGAACCAGAGGAGACCGGTGCCAAGTGCGACAAGAGGAATGCTGTGCGGTTTGTGGTCAACCTTTTTCCGTTTACCCACAAAGAAGACCGAAGCCAACGCTCCAAATCCTGCCGTTGCGTGAACGACCGTACCACCGGCGAAGTCGAGGACACCCCACTGTGAGAAGAGTCCGCCGCCCCAAACCATATGGCATACAGGGAAATAGACGAACAGGAGCCAGAAGGTGAGGAAAACCAGATACGGCCCGAACTTGATCCTGTTGGCAAATGCTCCAGTGATCAGCGCCGGTGTGATGATGGCAAACATCATCTGGTAGGCGACAAAGATGATCAGTGGCAGTGCCGGATTGGCTTGTGTCGATGCCGTAAGGGTGATCCCGTTGAAGAACGACATCTTCAGATCACCGATGATTCCTCCGATATCGCCCGAAAAGCAAAGCGAATAACCGACAAGGAACCAGATAAGGGTTGTCCATCCCATTGACACAAAGCTCTGCGTCATGATGGTGAGGACGTTTTTCCTGCTGACCAGACCTCCATAAAAGAAGGCCAGGCCCGGGGTCATAAGCATTACAAGACTCGTGCAGACGAGCATGAACGCTATAGTCCCAGTATCAAAACCTGCTGCAAGTGGCATAAACCGTTTCTCCTTTTTTATAAAAATTCAAATATGGAACCAATATACAGTATTTAACCAAGTTGTAAATATTTCGCATTAGGTGAAAAAAAGTAACATTATTTACAATATGTTTAAAATAATTTATGGTTTGTTTTTGTGACGTAAGAAGAGAAGTCAAAATAAATACAAAAGCCACATTACTAACAATTAAATGCTGAATTATTAGCAATGTGGCTTTTGTCTCAATCCTGACCGAATTTTCTGATGAACCAACTTTTCACAAGCTGGGTGAGGATCATGTAAAGTACCATTATCCCAAGCAGAATCGGCCAATAGAGCCATGGGAGCTGTATGAATCCAAGTCCTGGGGCGATGGGGGTGAATGGCAGGGCGATGCCAAACATGACCACAATCAGCGTCGTCAGCGACAGCTGAAGGCTTGCCATGGACTGGATGAAAGGAACGCGGTTTGTTCTGATGACGTGGATGATGAGCGTCTGGGTGAACAGCGATTCTATGAACCACCCGGTGTGGAAAAGAACCGGGTTGTTCCAGCACCCGAAGACGTAGATCATGACAAAGAACGTGACAAAGTCAAAAATGGAGCTGATTGGGCCGATGAAAACGATGAACCGCCTGATATTGACGACCGACCATCTCCTCGGTTTTTCAAGCCACTCAGCGTCAACTTCGTCTGATGGAATGCCGGTTTGTGAGAAGTCGTAAAGCAGATTGTTGACAAGAATCTGTGCCGGAAGCATTGGCAGGAATGGGAGGAATGCGCTTGCTCCGACCACCGAGAACATGTTTCCGAAGTTGCTTGAAGCGACCATCTTGATGTATTTGGTTATATTTCCAAAAACCCGTCTGCCTTCGATGACGCCTTTCTCAAGCACGAGCAGGGAGTTTTCAAGCAGGATGATGTCACTGGACTCTTTGGCTATGTCGACGGCTGTGTCGACGGAAATGCCAACGTCAGCACGCTTGAGCGCCGGTGCATCGTTGATTCCGTCGCCTACGAAACCGACAACGTGGCCGTGAGCCTGCAATGCTTTGATGATTCGTTCCTTATGGGCTGGGGCGAGTTTGGCAAAAACCGTGACGTTCTGGGCGCGCTTTGCAAGTTCATTGTCGTCCATGCCCTCAAGCTCTCCGCCGAGAAGGATGTCTTCAATGCTCAAATCAACATCCTTGCAAACTTTTCTGCTGACAATCTCGTTGTCGCCTGTGAGGATTTTCACGCTCACATGGAGTTTCTGAAGCTCTTCAATGGCCTGTGACGCCGTCTCTTTTGGTGGGTCAAGGAAGGCCAGGAATCCGACGAGTGTAAGGTCGCTTTCGTCTGCCACTGAGTATGTTTTCTGGTTCAGATCCATCTCCTTGATGGCGATGCCAAGCACCCTGAAACCGTCTTCGTTCATTGACTGGACGAGTTCCCTTGCCGATGAAAGATGCTCATCCTCAAGGCTTGACTCATTGCCGTCAACTTCATAATGTGTACAGATTGCGAGCGTTTCCTCGATGGCACCCTTGCAAACGAGGATGTGCCTGCCGTCCTTGTCGGAAACGATGACGCTCATTCTGCGCCTGACAAAATCAAACGGGATTTCGTCAACCTTTTTGAAATCCTCCCTGACCCGCAGATCCTCCTCAACCTCCTTGTGGTCGAGGATGGCAAAGTCGAGCATGTTGCGAAGTCCCGTCTGGTAAAACGAGTTGAGGTAGGCATAATTCAAAACTTCCTCGGAATCCTCGCCGTAAACATCGAGATGCTGTTCAAGAACAACTTTCCCCTGCGTAATTGTTCCGGTTTTGTCGGTGCACAGGATGTCCATTGCTCCAAAGTTCTGGATTGAGCTGAGGTTTTTGACGATGACCTTGTGTTTGGACATGATCAGTGCGCCACGGGAAAGGTTGACTGTGACGATCATCGGAAGCATTTCCGGTGTCAGGCCGACGGCAACCGACATGGCAAAGAGCATGGCTTCAAACCAAAGATTCAGCCCCTTGGTCAAAAGGTTGATCAGGAACACGCATGGTACGAGGATGACCATGAAACCCATCATCAGATAGGTGACCTGATTGATGCCCTTGTCAAAGCCAGTTGTGACATTCTGTCTTGTCAGCGACTGGGAAATGGAGCCGAAGTAGGTGTCTTTTCCTGTGAGAATTATTACGGCAATGCCTGTTCCTGAAACAACGTTTGTGCCCAGGAAGCAGATGTTGTTGAATTCCAGAGGGTTTGTTCCTGCATTCTCCAGCTTGCCGGCAAACTTTTCGACAGGTAGAGCTTCACCTGTGAGAGCGGATTGGTTCAAGAAGAGGTCTTTTGCCTGAACCAGCCTGACATCGCCGGGGACAACGTCACCTGCAGAAAGCTTTATGAGATCGCCTGGGACGAGGTCTTCAAGCGGGATTTCAATCTGTTCGCCCTCACGGTAAACCGTTGAGGTTGTGGTGACCATTGCCCTGAGTTTTTCGGCTGCGCTGTCGGCTTTGAGTTCCTGTACATATTTGATTGAAACACCGAGGGCAACCATGGTCATCATGATGATGATTGAAGTCAGGCTTTCCTTGCCTGACATTGCCCAGGTGATTGCAGCAAGACCGATGAGCAGGATGACCAGCGGATTTCCAAAAGTCTTGAAAAGTTTGATAATTGGGTTCTCTTTTTTTACTGCAACAGACTCGTTTCTGCCGAACCTTTTGCGTCTGAAGTCTGCCTCGAAGTCGTGAAGTCCGGCAATGGACGTCTCATATGACTCAAAAATGCTGTCGATGTCTGCTGTTGCAGCCTCGGTGAGGTATTTCGAAAGGTGGGACTGTGTTCCTCTGTTTAAGTCCGACCTTTGGTTAACATTTGTGATGTTTGGACGAAGCCTGCCCATGAACGCCTCCGCAAGTACCGGAGGATTAAAGGCGTCCTCCGGTCTAAGATTTTAGGAAATCAGTGCTCAACTTGGGTTGAGAATACCGATTCGGCAACGGTTGGGAAACAACCGGTCACGTTTGACGAGTCGATGAAATGAACATTTGCATTTTCCATGTTCACTTCCTCATCGCCAACGAAGATCACCGGAATGTTCTTTGTCGTGCTGATGTAGCGGAGAGCCTGGTAGACTGCAAGCCCCTGTGATGGGTTGACGGTCATGTCAATGACCACCATGTCCGGGTTTGAAGTCCTGATTGCCC
>CAYYJO010000048.1:0-15303 GCA_964472265.1 uncultured Caldisericales bacterium
GGTCAATGCTGACGTTTTCTGGGCTAAAAGCTGGTCGCGGTTTTTTGCATCAAGCGACTGGCCACAAAGCGGACAATTGCCGGTCTCGCCTTCTTCAAGCATCTTCAGTTCGCCGTCAAGATGGGCAATCTCAGCTTTCATCTTTTCAAGTTCGAGATCAATTGCCTTTGATTTTTCAGTGTCTGATTCGATTTTTGCCAAAAGTCCGCCGGCTTCATCTGCCAGAGTCGGTATGGCATCAAATGACGATTTGACCTTTGAAATATCAGAGAAACCAAGGATTGTTATCTTACTGGCAAGCTTTTTTGAAAGTTGATCGAAAACAGATTTGGCCATTTCGAAATCTTTGGTAAACGACTCTTTCTTCTGCTCAAGCTCCCTCAGTTCAGACTCAACCTTTTCGAGTTCTTGCTTTTGAGCTTCAGTTTGTTTCAGCTTTTCTTCAAGTTCACCAATCTGGGATTTTGCTTTTTGAGACTCTGCAAGTTCGTCGGTTTGCGATTTCAGCCTGTTTTCAAGCCTGTCCTGTTCGAGCTTTATCTGCCCTTGCAGGTTATCAGACTGATTTTCCAGCTTGCCGTGCTCGATTGCCTTTTCGTTGAGGATGTCCAGTTCTGCTTTTGCTGCTCTGAAGTTTGCAAATCCAGCTTCGATGGCAGATTCATCCGACATTACACTCTCGCATTTTTCAATATCTGCTTGCCACTTTTTCTTGTCCTCAAGCAGTTTTTCCTTTTGGGTTCTGAGTTTTGCCAGATTTGATGCATCATCCTTGAGAGTTTTCAGTTTACTTTCAATTTCCGACAGTTCCTTTGAATAATTGAGCACCTCGGCCTTGGCTTTATCCAGAGTCAGGTTGGATTGATCCAGCTCGGTTTTGGCCAGTTCAAGTTTTCGCTCCAACTCGGGCGCCTGAATCGACTTTTCCGAAAGCTCCTTTTGCTTGTCTTCAAGAGCTTCCTTTGTCTTTTTTGACTCCTTCAGGAGCTCCGATGCAGTTTCATGGCAGCTGTCATAAACGTCAAGTTCAAGGATTTCCTTGAGAATCTTCACCCTCTCGTTTTTGTCGGCATCCATGAACCTTGAGCTGTCGCCCTGGGTTATGAAGCTTGATGCAATGAAAACTTCATAGGAAATGCCAAGCTCTTTTTCGATCTCAACATCTGAGCTGCCCTTGCCGTGAAGGTCGAGTTCGCCGTTTTCGGTCAGGAGTTTGAACTGGATGCCCTGACCGGTCTTGCCACGATCCACTCTCCTGTTTACAAGGTACCGCTTGCCTTCCATCTCGAACTCGAAGGTGACCTCGCAGTAATCCGTGCCGTTTGTGATGAGTTCGTCTCTTGCCTGGTTTTTGCTGTAACCTTTTGAAATCCTTGGTTTTCGTGCCTCTCCAAACAAAACCCACGTCATTGCGTCAAGAATTGCCGATTTGCCTGAACCGTTCGGGCCAACAATCGATGCCGTGTGAAACCCTGAAAAATCCAGCTCGTGATGGCCAAGATACGACATAAAGTTGGTCATTTCGAGTCTCTTTGGTATCACTGCACAGCTCCCGATTTTTGAAGGATTTCCTGAGCAGTTCTAAGGATTTCTTCCCTGTTAGCCTTGTAAAAATCATCATCTTGACTTGAAACATAGCGCTTTACAGCATCAACCGGTGATTCAGCAACCGAGATTGTGTGGGTCTTCGTTTCTTTGGCTACTGGCTGGCTGTACATCCTGACCTGGTCAAACATGCCAAGGCTTTCAAGCCATTTTTTGATCGACGGCCAAACCGTGCGTGCGCTGTCAGGTATTCGTAACCTGAATATGGGGAGTGGCGATCCCAGCAGCCTTTCTATGCTCTCTGGCGATTCTCCGTTTAGCGAAGCCTGGAAAGCTCTGCCCCAGAATGATGATCTTATGAATTTCTCCTCGAGCTGGAGCTGCCAGTTTTCTGGTGATTCAAGCGTTAATTGACGCAAGGATCGTGAAGCGTCGATATCTTCAAACCTTATGACCGCATCGGTCTCAGAAACCTCGAGATCAACGAATTTCCTTGGGATTGTGCCATCAGTGAAATCGCGCCTTGCCGGTGATCCTGAATAGACATCAGGTATGAATTTTACGGGCTTTATGAGTCCAAACAGGTTGTCTTCAGGGGGCTCTATGGTTGAGAAATCCGAGTATTTATAAATCTTTTCAAGGTTGATGCCTGAGATTTTCTGCAAGTTTCCATCGAGATCCTCAATTTCAACTGATTCGGTCAGGTTTGGCGTTGGCATCTGCGGGTTGTGGTAATGACCGAGAGCGATGTAGGTAAACACTGCCTTTGATTTTGAAAGTGCGTTCATAATGTCGAAAGCCGAAAAGACCACATCCTCTGCCAGATACCCAAGCCTTCCAGGCTGCATCTGCGCTTCCTTGATGCCAAAGTGTCCGACAAAGATTGACGGGAGTTCAGGCAAAGCTTTTCTGGCCAGCTCCTCGGTTCGGTCAAGATACTTCACTGCTGCAAGGTTTTTTGCCTCTTCACGGCTCTTCTGGTTTTTCAGTTCGTCTGAAGTCAGAATTTCTGATCGTCTGGGGTATGGCATCGCTAAAATCTGAAGAAGTCCTGATCTGGTCGGAATCTGGCACAGGTTCCCAAGCGTTGGCATGTCACCTGGGGATTTTGGTTGTGAACCAATCACATGGCAGGCTATATCGGGATTGTCGGCCTTTGAAGGCTTTAAAGCCCTGATGATTTCAAGCACCGATGGAACTCTGGCCGAAGACGATGTTTCATGGTTCCCCGGAGTGATGATTACTGCTACTCCGCCATCAAGCAGGCTTCTAACTCGCTTTGAAAACTCGGTTACAACGTAGTTTGAGGGACGCTCATTTTCAAAAATGTCGCCTGCAATAAGGAATGCATCGTACTTTTGAGTGACTGCGACTGAAACGAGACTGTCAAGCATGGCAAAATAGTCGGAAATTCTCGAATTGATGCCATTCTCCCTGGTGTAGCCGAACGTTTCGACACCAAGGTGAATGTCAGCTGTATGAAGAATCCTGATCATCTTGAATGCCCGGGAATCCTATGACTAATGTGAACTCGCCCTTTATGTCACTGCCAAGTTTTTCAATGACTTCAAACGGCTTGCCCCTGATGTAGCTCTCATAAACCTTTGTCATCTCACGGCCGACCACAACTTCGCAGTCAGGAATGAATCTGCCAATGTTTTCAAGCAACTCCACCACACGGTTGGGTGACTCAAAGATGACGGTTGTTCGTTTTTCCTGTGCAATTGCCTGGAGTGACTTGGCAAGAGCACCCTGTTTCCTAGGCAGGAAGTTGCGAAAATTGAATGTCTGTGCAAAAAATCCTGAAGCGCTCATCGCCGTCATGACCGCAGAAGGTCCAGGAATTGGCGTTACCGGAATTGCAAGCTGGTGGCACTTTTCAATGAGCAACTGCCCGGGATCGGCAACGGTTGGAACACCGGCATCCGAGACCAGACCGACATTGCTTCCACGAAGCAGAAGCGTCACGGCCTTGTCCAGAACGATTGCCTCATTGTGCTGGAAGTAGCTCTGGAGCTGAATTTTAAGGTTGAAATGATTTAGCAGTTTTATTGATCTTCTGGTGTCCTCGGCAAGGACAAGAGAGCATTTTGAAAGTGTGTCGACGAGCCTGGGTGAGGCGTCGTCAAGGTTTCCGATTGGCGTTGAGCAGACAAACAGAGTGCCCGTCATAAAGCGTACGAGTCCACCAGGTCACGGAGCTTGAGTCTTGCGATGCCCATTGAAGGTGCGCCGTCGAGGATTAGGAAAAAGTACCTTCCGGAGCCTTTCATGACCAACACAGAGCCCGATTCACCGTCAAAGCTGACCTCGCCAATGGTTCCGGTGAAAGGAAGGCAGGTTGATTCACAGATTGTGAAGGCCGATGCAAGATAACCTGACAGTATTTTCTGGTCAATTTTTGACCCCTTTGCTGATCTGAACTCGATTCCACCGTTTTCATCAAGAATGAGGAATTCGGCGAAGCCCTTAAGGTTCTCAACGTCTTCTCTGGCGCTCACCTTTCACCCCTTATCAGCTTTGAAAACATCATGAACGCTTCCTCCGCCTCGCCAGCCCTGAGAAGCTGCCATGCCCTTTCAGGCGTGATTTGTGGCGCTTCATCCGACGTTGGCAGGACAATCCTTTTTGGAGCCTCTTCAAACTGAGGTAATTCCTCTATGTCTTTCGAAGTATCACTGACGAGGTTGGCTTCTGGCTCGATTTTTGCCGGTTCTTCCTGAAGCTGCAACGGAGCGTCGAGATCGGATGAATCTTCTTTCAGACTGTCGAAAAGTGTTGGCCCTTCATACTTTTCTTCTTCGGTTTCAACCAGCTCCCTCTGCCTTTGGAGCTCAGCCTCTGCTTCAGCCTGAATGTCTTTTTGATGCTGGACTTCTTTTTGATGCTCTACTTCAACCCTCGTCTGATCAAGGATTTTTCTTGCTTCCTCGAGTATCTTCCTGGTTCTGAAAAGCTGTATCTCTTCAGTGGCCTTGTCTGGTTCAGGTTCGTCGGTGATTCTTGATGGTGGTTCCTTGGTTTCTTTCACTGGTTCAGGTGTCGGTTCAACATCGTGGAGCTTGAAAATCTGTGGCGTTTCCAGCTCTGGTTCTGGTTCAGGCTCTGAAGATTGTGGTTGAACCTCAGGTATTTCGGCTCTCTCTGGCTCCAGCTCCTTTTCAGGCTCCGGTTGGGGTTCAGTAAAAACTGGCTTCTGCTCGAAACAAAGCTTTTCAAGCACTACAAAACACCAGCTTCTCAGGTCGACAAGCTTTTGCCTGTCTTCAGGGGGAGTGTAGGCTGAAACTGTGTTTTTGAGCAATTCTTCAGGATCGGGGTAAAGCGGTTCAATATCGACGAGTGTCTGGAGGAGGTCAGCCGACCTTGATTTGTTGGAGTCAGCCAATTCGAGTTTTGAAAGCCTGTAGAGCATGTCGGGATAATCAGGATGGGAATCAGAGAGCTGTTCAAGAATGCGTTTTGCAGTCTTTCTCTCGCCACGCACAACCAGAATATCTGACAGAACAATCTGAAGTCTTGGGTTTTCTTTTGTGTCCACTATCTCGCCAAGCAGGTCGTGGGCTGTTTTTGTTTTCCCTTCCCTGATGGCGTTGGATAGCTTTTGGAACATCGAGCCGTGCAACTGTGAGTCCTTTGACACGCCAAGCAACCTCTGGAGCAGGTAGTGACCAACTTCTTCAAGCTCTGGGTCTTCGGTCAGCTCAAGCAGGCCGTTTAGCGATTCTTGTTGTTTTCCGGTCAGACACATCATTATTGTCTTGCCAAAGTTGCCAAACTTTGAGCCCGGGTCGATTCTCAGGATGTTGTCCAGTTCGAGGATGGCCGTTTCAAAGTCTCCGTCAATTATTCTGATGGTTGCCATCAGCTCATTTGCCGGAAGAAACTGCGGATGGATGAGGAGTGCCTCAAGAGCGAGCTTTATTGCGGCAGGCATGTCGCCATTGCTGGCTGCAAGCCCTGCAACATTGGCCTTGAATGCAAGCCTGTATGGAACCTGTCCCGCCCATTCTATGAGTCTTGATAGCTCTTCCGTCATTGTGGAAAATGATAGTCTAACCGTCTCTTTTTGTCAATTGCAGACCATTCCGGCATTTTGCCATAAAACAAAAAACGGCGGGTTTCCCCGCCGTTTGTGATTTCAAAAATATCAGTATGTAATTGTTATCTGCTTGATCTTTGCGTCGTAGGCAACGTCGGCGCCCATCGCCTCAACCAGGAAACGGAGCGGAACATAGAGCCTTGATGAAATAATCACTGGTGGCGGTTTAACTTCAACAGTCACTCCTGCAACCTTTGCGTTAGGATTGCCGACCTGCATAATGATGTCAATGCCTTTGTAATTGACGGTGACGGTTTTTGTCTGGGCATTGTAGTCCACTTTTGCTCCGAAAATGTCAGAGATCATGCGGACGCTTACAACGGTTGATCCCTTGTAGATTGTCGGGGCTGTACTGGTTGTATATCTGACGTTGTTGACATAGTATTCTGACTTGCCAACCCACATTATCACAGTCGTTTTTACCTGTTTTGCCTCTGTAACTGTGATTTCAACAGGGTAAACCAGTTTCCCGCCATCATAGGCGATTTCGATTTCGCCGTTGTATGAGCCGACATTTGCTGTTTCTGCTCCAACGGTTATTGTAAACACAGCTTCCTTGCCTGGATCGACCATTGCACCAGCTGGGCCTATGCCAAACCTGATTCCTGATGGTTTGAGTGTGACCTGTGCCGAAATCGACATTTCTGAATCGTTCGGGTTTTTGATGGTGAGTTTCATCGTTGCCGACGTTCCCTGCTTAAGACTGATCTTTACGGGATTCTGCTTTGTGATTGCCGTTTCGGCAGGCTTGATTGCCATGAAGGTGAAGTAGTGACCCATCATCTCGCAACCGGTCCAGCCAACAGCACCCTCAGTGACGCAGCTGTCAAGCATGTTCTTTCTGTGCCCGTCGGATTTCTTCCAGGAATCGAAAGCTGCCTTTGCCTTGTCGGTCTGTCCCTTGTTATAGGCGATGTTTTCCACGTAGCATGCCCATTTTACGCCAGCGTCACCCAGCCTGTCTTCCGGCCCTTTGCCCTGGTAATAGTGATTGAGGTTTTCAGAGTCGTGCATGTTGCGGGAGTGCTCTTCGGTAATGTCGGCAAGCTGGTCGTTCCACACCAGTTTGGGCAGTCCGTTTTCAACCCTGAAGGCGTTTATGTAGTCGAATATCTCAAGTATTGCCGCCTGTGGGGCAGCTGGCTGCACATCAAGCGCCTTTGCTACCGGAACAACCGGCAGAACAAGCAGCGCCATCATCAGCAGAGTCAGTTTCTTCATTTCCATATCCTCCTGACAATTATTACTGTATTTGGATCGGCTGGTTCAGTCAATTCAAGTCAAGTAACTATTGCATTAAATTTGCAATAAAGTTTATTAGGGATGTGCAATCTGACTTTCATGGTTCAAAAATATATCTGAATGCGTAAATCTTGAGGTTCTGGTTACCAGATTTCAAGGTGTTTTTCGTAGACCTTGTCGAGGTCTTCCTTGCTGTTTGGCAGACCGCTGTGCTCCATGAATGCGATGTTTGTTACCGGATCGTAGGTGCCGTCTACCTCAAAGCCCATCAAACCACTACTTGTTCATGCCCTTCATTCTCATTTTAAATGCAGGGTCAATATGGCTTTCTTTATTCTTGATTTATGCCAGCCATAAAATATACAGCCAGTGCTGGTCTTTGGTTCAAAGCCCGATATATTGGTTTTTAACAATTTATATAAATAATGATTCCTGCTTGGATTCCGGGATTTAGTGACAAAATGCGGTTTTATCTAGGCCACAAAAATATTTTTCATGACAATGTGTCTCCTTGCATGAAATCATTTGGCTTTGCCAGTGATTTCCAGATAAACTTGTTCAAGCGAGTCAGTTCTTTGCCGGCGGAGCCATTATAAACTCCCTCATCCGTCACTTCGTGACACCTTCTCCCAAAACTTCGTTTAGGGCGAAGGATTTTGCCAGTCTCCCTCGCCCGGACGCAGTCTGGGAGAGGGATTAAGGGTGAGGGAGTGTTTCTTGCCTTGACTTTATAGAGGATTTTTAACTTATCTCTTTGATGCATGTTTTTACTGATTTCTAGAAGTAAATTCGAGAAATCTTTGCGTCTAAATGGTCGTGGATATAAAGAATGAAATATTGATTATTCTTATCTTTTATGATAACCACTCTATTTGCAGGAAATCGACGGACTTGTTCCTCGATTTCAAAACAGCACAAGTCAAGGTGCTCAGTTTTTTATCGACGGAGTCGCCTATATTACTCCCACTCAATCGTTCCAGGGGGTTTGTTCGTTATATCATACACCACCCTGCCGATTTCGCGGATTTCGCCCGTCATGCGGGTTGCGATCCTGTCCAGAACTGAGAACGGAACCTTGGTGAACTCGGCGGTCATGTAGTCGTGGGTTGAAACCGCGCGGACGGCGCAAACCGACTGGTAGGCCCTCTCGTCGCCCTTGACGCCAACCGTCTGGATTGGAAGCAGGACTGCAAAATACTGGTCAGCCATGCCGGTTCCATCAAGCTCTTCACGGACTATTCTGTCAGCACGCCTGAGAATTTCAAGTTTTTCCGTGGTCACCTCGCCGATGATCCTGATTGCAAGCCCTGGGCCTGGGAAAGGCTGTCTGGAAGTGAGGTGCTTCGGGATTCCAAGCTCAGAGCCAAGCTCCCTGACCTCATCCTTGAACAGGCTTTTGACTGGTTCAATCAGCTCCAGCTTCATCTCATCCGGCAAACCGCCGACGTTGTGGTGGCTCTTGATCTTGTCGGTCAGACCGGAAACGCCGCCTGACGACTCGATGATGTCGGGGTAGAGCGTTCCTTGTGCCAGCCACTTTGCTTCCTTGAACCTGAGCAGGGCTTTTTCAAACTCCTCGATGAACAGCCTGCCAATGATTTTGCGCTTCTGTTCAGGTTCGGTGATGCCTTTGAGTGACGAGACGAACTTTTCTGAAGCATCGATGAGGGTTGGTTTGAGGCCGAGGTTTGAAAGTGTTGCAATGACCTCTTCCCTTTCGTTCATCCTCAGGAAACCGTGATCCACGAAGAAAACGTGGAGCTGGTCACCGATGGCTTTGTGCATCAGCACTGCGGTTACGACGGAATCGACACCGCCAGAAACGGCTGCGATGACGTGGTCGGTTCCAACAGTTTTTTTGATCCAGTCGGTCTGGGAGGCTGCGTAGGAGCTCATCTTCCATGACGGCTCCTCCTTGCATATGCCAAGGACGAAGTTTTCAAGGATTTCGGAACCGTTCTGGGTGTGGGAAACCTCAGGGTGGAACTGGAGTCCGTAGATTTTTTTGTCTTTGCTTTCGACGGCTGCAATCGGGCATGATTCCGACGAAGCCATTATTTCAAAGCCATCAGGAGCCTTTGTCACCGAGTCGCCGTGGTTCATCCAGGTGACCATGTGTGTGGGCAAACCCTTGAAAAGGGCTGAGTTTGTGTTGATGTCGGTTTCAGCTCTGCCGTATTCACCGACAATCCTTGTCACCGATCCACCAAAATGTTTTGCAATCATCTGCAAACCGTAGCAAAGGCCAAGTATCGGAAGACCGAGCGAGTAGATGCCTGGGTCTGCCGTGGGGGAGTCGTCGCTTGAGGTTGATTTTGGCGAGCCGGAGAGGACGATGCCCTTGTAGCCCTTGAGCTGGTCTGGCTTTGTCCAGTAGGGCAGAACCTCGCAGTAAACGTGGGCTTCCCTTATTCGCCTTGCGATAAGCTGGGTAAACTGGGAACCAAAATCAAGAATGGCTATCATAGCGTCTCTCCAAGCTGGTGGATGTCTTCCTTCATTATCCTGCTGACAAGCTCTTCAGGCAAAACCGCGTCCTCGTCAAGATCAAGTTCCTGCCCCGGCTGGATGTAGTCGATGAAGAGAATGCCATTGAGGTGGTCGACCTCGTGGAGCACGATTCGTGCAAGATAGCCTTCGCACTCAAGCTCGGCCTTCTTGTCGCCTATTGTTTTGAAGTGGCAGGTGATCTTTTCCGGTCGCCTGATTTCGGCATAGAGCCCGGGAACCGAAAGGCAGCCTTCCTTGAACACGATCTCACCCTCTTTTTTGATAATTTCGGGATTGATCATGCAGATGTCTGTGTCTCCGGCTTTGACAACTATTATTCTCAGACCCACCCCGACCTGTGGAGCGGCGATGCCAACCCCTTTCGGTCTGGCGCGGTTCATCGCCTCTGTCATTTCAGAAACGAGTTTTTTTATCTCCGGCGTAACCTTGCCAACCGGCTTCGCCTTCTGCCTGAGAATCGGACTGCCAACTTTGACCACTCTCTTCATGGGTTTGGGTTTGTCACCTCTATCCTTACTCCCTGCGACGTGAGGTCTTCAAACAGAGCCCTCAGGCTTTTCAGCTGGTCGCCAAGGTCTTTCATCTTGATCAGTATATCCCAACGGTATCCGCCTTTCAACCGATGGAAATATCCGGCGTTGGGGCCTGTCACAGATTCGCCTCCAAGAAGGTTTCGCAGCTTCAGTGCCGTCCTTTGTGCATCCTTGCCAGACTTGCCCTCCTCCTTGCCAAGCACATGCCACCAGAGGAGCTGGGAATATGGCGGATAATTCGTGTCTCGCCTGCCTTCAAGCTCATCATCAAGCAGGTGGGCCATGTTGCTCTCATGGATGGCTTCAAAGAGTGGGTGATGGCTCATGTAAGTCTGGATGAGCAGCTTTCCATCTTGAGGCAGCCTGCCTGCCAAGATAGAGACAAGGCTGTAAGCCTTGTGGGTTGAGGAAAAAACAGGCATCGAGAGCAAACCGTCAATGCTTGCAACTGCAATCAGCTTCACGTTTTCAAGGGTTGCACGGTCAAGCATCATGGTGGTTGAAACCAGCACATCGCCGGGTTTACCGAAATCCCTCAGGTTCTTGAAGGACTCCTTCTCGCCGCCTTCAGCGAAGAGAACCCTTCCGGCGCCAAGCCTTTTTTCAAGCTCGATCCTGAGTCGTTCGGTTCCGCCTGCTTTGAACCTTATGAAGATTGAACCGCATGATGGGCAGGTTTCCGGGGCAATCCCCTTGAATCCACAAAACCTGCATGAAACCGTGTTGTTTATCGAATGGTAGGTGAGGGGGATCTGGCATTTGGGGCATTTGAGCACTTCGCCGCAATCGTCGCAGTAGACAAAGTTGCTGAAACCCTTGCGGTTGAGCAGGATAATCGTTGGCCTTCCAGCCTTTGCCTCATCATTTACAGCCTTGACAAGTCCTTCAGAAACGAGGATTTGTTCCGATGCCCCGACTTCAAAGGCCATGTTGATGATCTCGATTTTTGAAAGCATTGGCGACGGTTTTTCACCCGCCATGACGTTTTCTAGCGAGAACGGCGTTCCACAGAAAACCAGTTCACAGTTTGACCTTTCAGCCCTTATCCTTGCAAGCCTTGTCGGCTTCAGCTCAAACGGTGTGTCGGCATCAAACAGTGGCGACAAAGGCTCATCGGTGACGATCTTTGAAATGTTAGTCAGAGGAAGGAAAAGAGCGCTTGAAAGGCCAACAACCACTGCGTTTGCTCCAGCCTCAAGCACATCTCTCAAATCCTGCGACTGGCTCTCGTTAATTGAACCGGTGCAGACCAAACAAGGAATTTTTTGGGATAGGCTCTCGTAAATCCACTCGACTGCTGAAACGGTTGGGGCAAGGATCACCATCGATCTGCCCTGTGAAAGGATTTCCTTCCCCCAGCCAGCGTAAAGCTCAATTCGCTCCAATGGCCTAAGACCTTCATGGTGAGTGACTTTGAAGCCTGGCGGTTCCTTTTTGACAGGTTTCATCGGCTTTGGGTCAGGAACCTTTACAACGGCTCCATCTTTGATGTATCGGTTTATTTTTGCCGGTGTTATCCCCAAAAGTCTGGCAAGACCTGCAACGGTGTCGATTGTTTTTGGGATGTCTGCAATCTTTCTGAGTTCGTCTGAGGCAAGTTCGAAATGCCACCGCTCCTTTTGCGTTGCAGACACCACCTCGTCAGAAATCTTGACAACGCCTTTTTCCACAAGCCCCCTGATTGCATAAGTGGCTCTGCCCTTACCAAATCTCGTGTTTATCTTGCCAAGCGTGGCATCCTCGCCAAGATCCATGATCAAACCGAACAAACTCTCTTCACTTGGCTTGAGGCTGGCGATGTTGCCTGTGATGACAACCTTTCGTTCAACCTTTACAATTGGCGGTTTCCAGAGGTTTTTAAGCAGGTGGTTGCCTGGAGATGCAAACGCAAGCCCGTCGGCTATCAGTGATGTGTCCAGTCCTTCTTCGTCAAAAACCGGAATTTTTGAAGCAATGGAGATGATCTCTTTGAGTTCGATGCCCTCGGGTGGTTCGTCAAAACCGGTGACCAGACCTTCAACAAGCCTTGTTCCAAGTGGAACAATGACCGTCTGGCCGACAGCCATTTCATCCCGCAGCATCACCGGAATCCTGTAAGTTAGTTCGCCCATCGAGGCGTTGCCTGTGAGCACCTGGCAGCAATCCATGTATGAGATGTTAAGGCCGGAAAGCCTTTTTTCAAGCTGGAATCGGTGGTAGAGTCTGTGCATGGAAGCATACATCCCTTCTTACCAGAACTTCTTTGCAGGCGACTGTTTCAGCGTTGGCAAAGCCAGCCTTTACCTGGTTTACATCTGCAAACTGGGCGACACCGGCTCATCAGAACAGGCGCCGGAATATGACGGTCAAAGGCTGGTGGCAACAATTGAAAAAACCTGGCTTGACGGTGAAATTGCAGTGCTTGTGGTCTCACAACCCTTCAAAGCTGCCGTTCTGGTAAAGCTCCCCTGTGGCAGCCTCAAGAACCCTTTCAAACCAGACAAAACTGCATTCTTCAAGGGCAGGATGGAGCTATGGGCAAAGCCTGAGCTGGGTTTGCCGGATTCCATAAAAACTGATGTCGAAATAATCGAACTCTCAGTCGAAAATGACGAAGGCGAGCGACTGGCGTCAGTCAACATCTAAACCTCCTTGCGAAAGCCGGTTAAGATGGCTAGAATTTTTGCCAGTTAAACAAAACAAGAACAGGTTATGACAAAAACCAACGATCTAACGACACTTTTCAAGCCATTTGTCAAGCAGGTCAACGACGGACTTTTCTCTCTGCTTGAAGGCAGAGAACCAGAAAAACTCTACCGTTATGTTGGGTATCAGCTTGGATTGTTTGATGAAAACTTTGAGCCGGTCAAAACTCCAAAAGCTGGAAAACGACTGAGATCAGCTGTTCCCCTCCTCTGTGCAAAATACACCGATTCAGGCGAACAGGCTCTTCAGGCTGCCATGTCGCTTGAGTTGTTCCATAACTTCACGCTCATCGTGGACGACATTCAGGATGGCGACACCATAAGGCGTGGCAGACCAACATTGTGGAAACTGGTCGATGTCCCGCAGGCTTTGAACGCAGCGCTGATAATGCAGTCGCTATCGATTGAAGCCATGAGGGAAGCCACCACCCACCTGAAAAACTCTGAATCCGCCAAGTGGCTCGATGACTGGAACCGACTGCTTCAGAAGGTTTTTGAAGGCCAGTACTGGGATCTTCACTTTGAACGCCAGGAAGAGGTCTTCACGGCCAACTACATCCTGATGGCGCAGAACAAAACGGCGACTCTGCTTGGCCAATCCTTTGCCCAGAGCTTCTACATCCACCCGAAGGAAGAGTTCAGAAAGCTCGGGCAGGCCATGAGAGACATCGGTTCATCGGCAGGCCTTGCCTTCCAGATACAGGATGACATCCTCGGTCTCTGGGGCGACCCAAAGAAAACCGGCAAGCCGGTCGGCTCTGACCTGAGGCGCCACAAGAAAACCTTCCCGATCATCCACGCTCTGGAAAATGGCTCCAGATCGACAAAAAAGTTTATACTCGACGCCTACTCGAAACCAATCGAAGACGGCGAAGTGGAAAGACTCCTCTCGTGCCTTGAAACCGCAGGCTCAAAGGAGTACGCCGAACAACAGGCGAGAGCCTACACTTCAAACGCCCTGACCCAGCTTGACCGCATCGGAATAAACGGTGAGCTCAAGGAGAAACTGGCCCAGGTTGTCGAGGGCATGTCAAAGCGCGACGCATGACGGTTCTTCTCCCCAAGTCACCCCAGGGATTCTGTTTCGGGGTGAAGCGTGCCATCGAAATGGTCAGACAGCAAACAAAACCTGTTGCAGTAATCGGTCAGCTGGTTCACAACCCAGGAGTCATCGAAAGCCTTGAAAAAGAAGGCATTTTCACTGTTTCTTCACCGGATTCCACTCCATCAAATGCAGTTTTGGCAATAACAGCCCACGGCGCCACTAGCGAAACCCACCGGAAACTTGCCGGCAAAACAATTGTTGACACCACCTGCCCATACGTCGTCAGGCTTCAGAAAACCGCACAAACCCTTGAAAATGACGGCTGGAAAGTCATCATCCTCGGTGATGCCACTCATCCTGAAATCCTGTCTGTAATGAGCTTCCTTACCAATCCAACGGTTGTTTCGGGGGCAAATGAAGCTTGTGGAATAGGTTTCTTCGAAAAAATCGCCCTTGTATCCCAAACCACACAGACCCACGAAGCACTTGAGGAGGTTGCCACAGAGCTGAAAAAACACTGCCATGATTTCCGGCTTGCCGACACCATCTGCCCATCGACAAAGGAACGGCAGGAACAGGTTGTGGAGCTGGCCAAAGAGGCTGGAGCTGTTGTTGTGGTTGGCGGTAAAACATCGGCCAACACGAGAAGGCTTTTCGAGCTTGCCAGAAAAAACAATCCCAACGCTTTCTGGATTGAGTCAGTCTGGGAGGTTGACGCTGAGTTCAGCCAGAAACTGATACAGGCGGCAAAGGACCATCCTGTCGGTATCATTTCTGGTGCCTCAACTCCTGTCGAGGATTTTGAAGCCGTGGTCGAAGCAATCCAATCGATATAAGTTTGTTCAAATAAAAAACGGCCTCTTTCGGGAGGCCGTTTTTTTCATTTAATGGATCATTGCAGTTTTGGTTCGATCAAATCGATGAAAGGTCTGAAATATCCTGTGATGACTGGGTCGATTGAGGTCGGTGGCGGAGGAAGTCCGCTAGATTCCTCGATGAAGCATTCCCTGATCACGTTTTGTTTGGTTTTTGAAAGCTCCTCAGATTCAGGAATTCCAACGATAGTGATGGTGTTTCCGACAGCAAACTGTGTCAGATCAATCCAGTCGGTTTTGGTGTAGACCTTGTACTTGAGCAGGTCATCACCTTCAACCTCTATGCTCTGTGATGCAGGATCAATCATGGTTATCTTGCCCTTGATCAGGATCATGCCAACCAGGGAAGCGTTTGTCAGTTGCATGTCGCCTCCGATATCACCTGTCACAACAACATATTGCCCCTTTTTCCATTCCCTGGTCTTGCTCTTGTCTGCAAGCTGAACCTTCCATCTGTAGGCTTTGATGAGTTCTTTTATTTCAAGCTCTGGGATTGAGTAGTTTGCTTCATTTACAAAGCCGATGAGGAGCGGTCTTGTTTCCTCGAAACTCCTTGCAATCATTGTCTTGTCAACGAATGACTGCCTTCCGCCCTTGATCTTGTACCATTTGCCGGCCTTGAGTGTCTGACAGTCTGTGCCATCAGGGAGCTTGACCCTCCAGGTTATATGGCCTGATCTAACGTGGACTATGCCCTGACTTTTGCAGTCCGAGAGGTCTAGCAGTTCGGCTGTAAAGTCCATTGAAACCATGCCCATTTCAGCGT
>CAYYJO010000049.1:0-15283 GCA_964472265.1 uncultured Caldisericales bacterium
GGCGGAGCCGTATAAAAACACTCCCTCACCCTTAATCCCTCTCCCAGACTGCGTCCGGGCGATGGAAAATTGGCGAAATCCTTCGCCCGAAACGAAGAAAGGAAAATACCAAGATTAATGTTGTCTTTTTCTTTAGTCATCGATCCAATATCAATGAATTCCATGTATATTAAAAAGGAAAAGCTGAATATTCCAGCTATTTCAACGACAATGAACCAAATCCCCGGGGCGCATGTTAGAAAGGCAAAAGAGCTTATAATCCCTTCCAAGGAGGAAGAAAGATGAAGATGAAAAAAGGTTGGATCTGGGTAGGGGCAGTTGTCGGAGTGCTCGTTTTCTCAACAATTGTTGTCATGGTTGCCCAGAATTTTGGCAATTTCATACCGGTGCCCACGGCCTCGAGAACTGAGGAGAAGGCATACGACAGAGGTGAAGCTGCACCACCAGCCGACGGTTACGCATACGGCGGGGCAGAACATGAATCCGTCAAGATGACAAGGCCTGCTGACCTCGACCAGGTGGCATCATCGACACCGGGAGTTGCCCCAACTCCTTTAAAAGACAAAGACATGGCCACAACAAAGGTTGACTTCAAGAAAACAGACAACTCAGCCTTCAAGCAGATGCTCAACAAAAACGGATCCATCACAATCGAATCCGACGATCCGATGAAAGCGTCACTGTCTTGCACAGAAGTTGCCGTCAGGTTTGGCGGTGACATCCTCAACTCAAACACCAGCTACTCAGGTCAAAACGCCTACGTTTCCATGACCATCAGAATTCCGTCCCAGAGCTTTGAAAAGGCGATGAACGAACTCCAGAAGGTTGGCAAGGCAACATCCATCAACACAACCGCCGAGGACGTGACCTCCGAATACGTTGATCTCCAGACCAGACAGGCGACCATTGAAAAGCTCGTAAAAAAGCTCAACGGCCTGCTCGACAACGCCAGAAACGAAGAGGCGATGGTCGAAATGTATGAAAAGATCGCCCAGTACGAGCAGGAGCTTGAATCCATCAAAGGTCAGATGAAATATCTTGAAGGGATGACCAGCTTCTCAAGGATCACAATCAGCATCAGCAAGCCTGGAGAGACAATTTCGTACCCTTCTGACAACGAGTTTGTTGACGGCCTCAAGTTCCTCCTGAGGGCATTCCTCACTGCTGTGATGTGGATTCTTGTAATCATCGCCGTTGCAATCCCGATCGTCCTTCTCGTTCTCCTCATCGTGTGGCTGGTGAGGCTCTTCACAAGGAAGCCCCAGCAGCAGTAAACAATTGCAACCTCCTGCCGCCCCCGTTTTTGGGGGCGGTTTTTTATTTCAGGGTTCCGATTACGAGTTTTGCAGGCTTGTCTTTCCCATGCGTCAAATAGTCCACAAATTCAACTTTGAAGCCTTTGCTTTCAAGCATTTCAACCCACTGGAGATAGGAGAACAGGCCAAACCTGTGCCTGTCGGAGAAAGTTTGCACATTTCCATTCTCATAAATGCTCACGTTGAAAAGGCATTCAAACGATGAGTCTTTTGGGTCGGGGTCAAAGTAGAATTCAGCCATGTTTAACACTACCCCGTTTTCAACCCTCTGAAAGCAGTCAAACCTTTCGTCTTCAAAAGTCTCTTTGAAATAATCAGGCCCGAGCACCAGCAAGCCACCTTTGCCAAGATGTGCCTTTGCGGTTTCAAAAAGAGCCTCGAGATCATCCACGGTTGTCATGTAGCCGACAGCATCATTGACCAGAACAACGTCAAAAACCTTTCCTAACCGAACAGTCCTCATGTCGCCAATAAGATGATCCACACCAGGATTCAATTTTTTCGATAATTCAAGCATCTCCCCTGAGATATCCACCGCTGTCGCCGTCAGATAGTCGGTCAGTGGCGCAAGACTGTGTCCACCGCCACAACCAAGATCAAGCGCTTTCGGGTGTTCAACGGCTGTTCGTGACCTGATGACTTTTTTCCAGATTTCTCCCTCTGCAGTGTAGTGATCGGGAGGGGAAATTATTGGCCAGTATCTGGCAAGCTCTTTGTATAAAATCATTTTCCATCCTTATAAAAAAAGGCCAGCTTCATCAAGCCGGCCTTTGTGTTTCATTGTCAGGGGAGGTTCACGGGTTGTTGTAGAAGGATTCTAGCGTTTTGTTCTTTGCTTCCTCGTCTTCAAGGCCTCTTGCGTTTTCCTTTGCAACAACTATTCCCTTTGAGTCAACCAGCATCATTGAAGGCGAGCCTTCCGTGAAGCTGATCATCTTGCAGAAGTTGGCTGAATCCGGGTCAAGCACGAGGTATTCGCCTGCAAGCATGTCTTTGATTTTTGCTTTCTCTTCAGGCTTACCGGTGAAGATGACGACTATCTGATCTGGCTTCATGCCACCCTTGGTCTTCATGTCCTGGGCGATCTCAGTGATCTTTGCCCTGCAGGAACCACAGGCTGAAGCACTCAGGAAGGCGTATTTTCTGCCATCAAAGGTGCCGCTGCCGATCTCTTTGCCGTCTTCGGTGGTCACTCTCCAGGTTTCAAGCTTGGTTCCAACCTTGCTGAACTTGATGCCCTGCGGCAGGTTTGCCTTGAACGAATCCATGCCGTATTCGTTGATGTACATGACCTTGAGAGCCTTCGCCAGGCTGTCGCGGAGGATTTCCCTGAACTGTCTTATCGGGCCTTCATCAGGAGAAGATTCAAGGTAAGAGAACTCCATGAGCGATCTTCCCTCGTACCTGTGCATGACGTCTGAATATTCAGCTCTCTTGTCTGCGCCGGCCTGTGAAAACTCGTTCATGTTCTTTACTTTTGTTATCTTCAAGGATGCGTCGGTGATCATGAGCATGTCAGGGTACGGCTCCGGCATTCTGATGTCGGCACAAAAACCCCAGCGCTGCGACATGTCGGAAAAACGCCAGTAGGTTACTTTCGTCGTCGGGTCTTCAGGGTCAGGGATGCTGTCGTACTTGTTGCCAAGCTCAACATAGGTTTTGCCAAGAATCGCCTGAACATCGCTGTCAGCTCCTGACTTTGCCGATCCGCCTGTTGAACCGGAGAAGAAAGCAAAGTAGGCGAGGACAAGAACTGCTGCGCATGCGACCAGAAACAGGTTTCTAAACATTGTTGCCTGTGATGAACCATCACTTGCCATCGGCTTGATCTCTCTTTCAAGCTCTGGCGTTGCCTGTGTTTGCTCTACTGGTGTAAATCTTCTCTTTGTCATGTTGCTGCTTGCCTTTCAAAAAAATGTTTCTTTCTATCAGATGGACTTCAGAAGACCACCAAGTCTCCTGATTCCTTCCTTGATGTTCTCTTCGGTTGGGAACGAGAAGTTGAGCCTCATCGTGTTGTGTCCCCTGCCCGGTTCTGCAAAGAATGCTGAACCGACAATGTAGGCGACGTTGTTTTCAAGTGCTTTCGGGAACAGGTCTGTGCAGTTGATCTTTTCGTTGAGAGTTGCCCAGATGAACATGCCGCCTTCGGCGTTTGTCCACTTTGCATCAGTCGGGAAATCCTTCTTCATTGCCTCAACCATCATTTCCCTCTTGTGGCCGTACGATGCCCTGATCTTCGGGATGTGGGTCTTGAGAACACCCATCTTTATGAATTCAGCCACAGCTGCCTGCGTGAGAACCGGTGTGCACAGGTCTGAGGCTTCCTTTGCCGTCATGATCTTCGCAGCAGCGTCCTTTGGTGCATAAATCCAGCCGACACGGATGCCCGGGAACATGATCTTTGAGAAGGTGCGAAGGTTGATTACGATTCCGTTTGTGTCGAGAACTGAGAGCGACGGGAGCGACTGGCCGAGGAACCTGAGGTCTCCGTATGGGTTGTCCTCCACGATTGGAATCTGCCTTGCGTTTGCGATTTCAAGGAGTTTCTTCCTGCGTTCGAGGTTCATCGTGATGCCGGCCGGGTTCTGGAAGGTTGGGATTGTGTAGATGAATTTCGGCTTTATTCCCTTGGCGTCGCATTCTTTAAGCTTTGCCTCGAGCATGTCGATCTTCATGCCTTCATCGTCCATGTCGATGGTGATGTACTTTGCACCGTAAACGTTCCATGACTGGAGGGCTGCAAGGTATGTCGGGCCTTCGACGATGATATAATCGCCTTCCGTGACAAAGGCTTTGCCGACCAGGTCTATTGCCTGCTGCGATGAGGTTGTTACGCAGATGTTTTCGATTGTGCAATCCTTAATGCCTTCATCGACCATCATCTTCACGATAAGCTCACGGAGCGGTTTGTAACCGGGAGTTTCACCATACTGGAGGGCGACGCCGGGTTTCTCCCTGATCGCCTTGTCCATGCAGCGGGCAAACTCGTCAAACGGGAAAAGCGCGGGGTCTGGAAGTCCACCGGCAAAGGAAATGATTTCCGGTTTCTGGGTGAGCGCAAGCAGCTGCCTGATCGCAGAACCCTTCATCCTCAGCGCCTTGTCAGAAAACTTTGTGTTCCAATCCATCATTTATCTCCTTTTAATGACTCAATTCTATGAGCCAGACTTACGATGTCGTAAACCCCCCACCAAGTCGAGTAGGCTTCAGTGAGCTTCCACGGAACCGTTTCATCGGTTCTTATCTTCACCGGCATGCCTTCCTCGATGAGAGGGAAGAACTTCTCATTGTCAGGGATGTGCATTCTTACGCAACCAGAGCTGACGTGCCTTCCGATGCAAAGTGGTGCGTTTGTACCGTGGATGCCAAAATCTTCCCAGTTGAGTGATGTAAACGTTGTTCCAAGCGGATTTCCCTTGTTGTCCTTGTATGGTGGAACAGGTGTTGGCGATGTGAAGTATTCGGAATAATGCTCCCAGTTGAGAGGAAGCCAGGAAGGGTCACGCTTTTTGTACACAACGTAGAGGTCTCCCTCCCTTGTCGGTGTGGCGAATGTTCCGCAGGAGATTGGGTAGTACTGGATCGGTTTGTCGTTCTCGTCGTACATCACAATCACATGCAGGCTTTTGTCAATCACAATCCTTTTTGAGGACTGGCCAAAAACCGGCGAAACAACCACAAGGATCAAAAGCAGGAAGATCAGCTTTTTCACTGAACCAGCCTCAAAAGCTCAATCCTTTTCTGTTCCCTGGTCATCACAAGCATGGTTTCGCAATCAGGCGTAAAGACCGGAAGAATGTAGCTCTGATTTATGGTGTATCTCCAAAGCACACCTTCACGACCGATGCCGTGTGCTGAGAACTGAACCGTTCTGCCCTGGTTGTCATCAAGGAAGAAGGAGGTCACATACCTTTGTGAACCGATATAGGAAATTGCGTAATAAGATTCATCAGTCTCATGGGCGAGCACCTTGCCGGTTCGATTGTAGAGGTAGACCTGGCTTGCCTGAACCATGATGTTGTCTGATGTCGGATCAAGCAGCATATAAGTTATCGGCCCCTGGACTTCTGCATTCCAAAGCAGAGGCATTTCAGGAACTTCACCAGATTTGTTCGATAGTTCCTTATTGCCGTCGATTACAAAAAGATTCGAGACATTGTCCTTGTCGTTGAGCCTCTCGCCATCACGGGTGAAACTGCAAACGACAAGGTTTGAGTTTGAAACCTTCACATCCAGCGATGAGAACCTGCCATTTTTTGTGTTCAGGTGGGTCTGCCAGACAATCGGAAGATCGGCGGCAAGTTTTACCATGCCAACAACACCTGGCTGAATCTCAAACACCATCTTCTCGCCGTCTTGCGTAAACGCAGGCATGATGTCCCTTGCTTCGATGTCGAGTTTTTGCTGGTAGACAGGCTTTCCGGTTTCTGAGTCAATGATTGCAACAATCGGCTTTTCACCCCGCAGCGACCTCATGTATACAGCCACCCTTGACCGAGCCAGAACCTGCACAACATCGGGGTAGTACTCCTGAATCTGGAACGACCACGAAAGCTTGCCATTGTAGGTGTAGCATTCAACAAGCGGATTGCACCTTGCAACAACGAGCCTTTTGGATGAGATGGTTATCAGTTCAAGGATTTCCTTGCCTGTCTGGAACTTTGCAATCTCTGAGCCTTTATCGTCGGTAATCAGGAAGGTGCTGTTGCTGCCTCCAAAAAAGCAGTATTTACCATCACTGTCAATTGCAGCAGACCTCACGTTGAAGTCCAGCTCCTTGTTAAACATCACTTCCAGTCTGCCAGATGGCCTGGTCACAAACCAGAGCACGGCGAAAACAACAACGACTACGCCGATTATTATCAGGGGAAGAAAGCGTGAGAATTTATTTTTGTTTTTTCTGGATTTAGTCACAAACCGGATTTTAGTTTCACTGCCTTTGGTTGTCAACTTGTTCAAAGGGAAAACGGCTGCGAAATTGGTTTTAAAGCCAGTAGGCAAAAGTTACATGATCAGCCTAAAAACAAGCCCCAATAAACAAAAAAGTTTCAAATGTTGCCCCGATAATCCCTTCAGACTTCCTCCTGGAAAAGAAAAAAGGCCCGGTTGCCCGGGCCTTTTTTTTAAAGTCTTGAGATTTCAGATCACGGATAAACTTCGATTGTCAGGGTGATGAGCTTGGTGTTTGCGTCGTATCCGACTACTGCACCGAGTGCTTCACCGAGGAATCTTGCTGGTACATAGATGCTGCCGCTGACGTTTGTCGGTGGTGTGCCTGTGATTGGAACTTCAATACCATTGATTGTTGCCTTCGAGTTGTTGACCTGAACAATGATTGTCTTGTCTCCAACCTTAATGGTAGCTGTTGATGTTGCTGCTGCCCAATCTGCTGTTCCGCCGAAAATGTCGACTGCAAGTGACCTAAGTGGAACCATTGTCGAACCCTTGATATTCATTGCTGGCTTGGGCATTGTGACTTCCTTGCCATCAACTGTGACTATCGTGTTGTCCAGCTGGAGCTTCACGATCTTCACGTGCATGTTTGTGATCTTGAAGTTGACTGCGTTGCCGGCATTGCCTGCTGCATCAACTGCTTCAATTGTCACATCTGTGAAGTCTGGAGCTGCCTTTACTGGGATTTCCACTTTCCAGTAGTCATTGACAACATTTGCGGTAACGCCGTTGACTGTGACCTTTGAACCTGGCTCAACTCTGCCTGAAAGTTCATAGGTTGTTGCATCTTTGAGAACTGGAACCTTGTTTACGATGACTGCCGGTGCTGTGAAGTCGGCCACAACGGTAACTGTCTGGTTTGTTGTGTTTCCGGCTGCATCCTTGCAAACCACTGTGATCGGGTTCTGGCCATCAACGAGTGTCACTTCGATTGAGTAGCTGCCATCGGCGGCAACGGTTGCTGGCTTGCCGTTAACTGTTACGGTTGAGCCTGGCTCTGCCTTACCGGTGATCTTTACTGTCTTTGCGTTTGTTGGTGATTTCGGGTTGTCAACTGTGAGTGCTGGCGGTGTGTTGTCCTTTGCCACCTTCACTGAAGCTGTCGGTGAACCGATGTAGTTTTCCATCGTTGCTGAGCCCTTGATCCAGCCCATCTCTGTTGGTGTGATTTTGAACTTTGCTTCGCCGTTCTTGTCGGTCTTCATTTCGGTGTCAATTCCTGCGCCAGTAAGGTGTACTGTTGCGCCTGAAACTGGCTTCCTTGTGCCTGCCTCAAGTACGACTGCGTAGACCACGCCTTCGACTCTTGGGAAGAGGTCGCCCTCTGCCTTGAGCTCGAGTGTGAGGCCCATGCCTACATCAAACTTCCACGGCTTCCACATGTCTGCGTCGGCCTTTGCAACACCCTTCATTCCGCCGCCACGGATGGAGTAGAATTCCGGTGTTACGAACTGGTACGGATCCTTGAGATACCACTTGTTCGGTGCCATGTAGGTAAGTTCGACCTGGTTCTCGCCCCAACCTGTTGGTGTGTAGACGAGTGTGGTCTCTGTTGCCTTGTCATTTTCCGGTGATCTCTTGGTGTGACCGTAAATGGTATCCTGATGCTGTGCGCCCTGGATGTAGACTCTTGAGTCTTCCTTCATTGCCACGTCGCGTGAGTCTGCCGGGCTGACCACTGCGATGATGTGGTTTTCAACTCCGTAGACAAGGTCGTAGTTGTTGGCGTCAAGATAGTCTCTTGAGAGCGGTTCACGTGTTTCTGCGTTGAGGATTGCGATCCTTGGTGCATCGATTGCTGCTACGTTGTCTGGCATTGCATCCCAGTCAAGGAAGAAGACTGTGTCGTTGGTGTAAGCCTGACGGAATCTCTTTTCCATGTAACGTGGGTCTGTTCTGTCAAAGTACGGCGGGAATCCAGCAAGGTCGGCGTGTGCCGGGTCATTGCAGTAAACGTTGTCGCCAACGAGTCCACCGATGTAAGCAACGTCTTCTGCGAACACGTAGAACTCTGTGGATGCATTGACGTCGAGTCCGAGTGCGTCGCGGAAGTTGAGCTTGCCGTCTTCAGAGATGTCGCTGAAGAGGTATCCGCCGAACCATGAGTGGTTATAGATGGCGCCAACGCCCCATCCTTCAACTGGTGGTGGAACTTCCCAGGCAATGTTTGGTCTAACTTCGCCGGCTTCGCGGATGTAGGTATCCCAAGTGTTTGGAAGTTCAACTCCACCGCCACCCCACCACCATCTGTTCATGGTGTTGTACTTGATCTGGCCGCGGAATGATGTTGTTGATGTTGTGCCGCATGAGAATTCTGACCTGTTCATTGTGAAGCCTGAGAGCAGGTAAAGTTCTCTGTCTTCTCTTCTGATTGTTTCGTCTGGGTTGAAGTCGAAGCCGACGTGGAGCTGTACTGGTGTGCAGCATGGTGGCTTCATGCATGTTTCGAGTGGGAAGTCGAATGACTGTGGTCTGGTTGAGAACGGTGTGAAGCGTGCTGTGTTCTTTGTTCCGCCGCCGCAAACCGAGACTCCCTTCGTAACGCCCTTGAGCAGTACGCCCATTGCGTCACGGCAGGTAACCTTGACCTTGTAGATTCTGTTGTCGGCAGCTGTCATGATGAAGTCTGGTGATGCCGGTGAATCGTACTCGACCTTGTTCTCGTCTTCGAGGTTCATGATCTTGTATTCAACGTTTGGTGAGAAGACGTCGATTGAGACTTCGCCTGAGTGTTTTCTGTCTGGAGTGTAGACTCTGACATAGAACTTATGCTGGTCTCTCCACTTTTCTTCGTCTCCGCCCGGTGCCATTGTTGAGATGTCGCCGAACTTGTCCATGTACTGGTTGTTGTCGTTGGCGCAGAAGCCGAGGAATGTGTAGCGGCCTTCGCGTGCCTGTGAGAAGTTGATTGTGATTGGATCAAACGGAACCAGTACTGATGCTTCTGGGCAATTTCTTGCGCCGTAAAGCTGGGTGTTGCAGATCTGTGAGTTGTCGTTGTTGTGAAGGTCTGTTCTGACCCAGTAGTACTGTGGGAGTGATGCGCCAAATCCGAAGAAGTCTGTGTTGTCTGGATGCGGGTCAAGGAACAGGTGGTTCCATGCGTCTTCTTCTCTGACCTGTCTGTTGCCCCAAACATCGGCTACACCGTCTAGCATGTTGATTGGTTCAGAGCCCTTTGTGATTGTGAAGGTGAGTGGCTTCTGGACGTCAACGAGTTCAGGTGTGACACCGGCTGTGAGCTTTTCTGGTGTTACAAGGACTGTGAGGTCAAGGTCTGGCTCAACAATGAACGCCTGCTGTGCTCCGATGTAAACTTCGTGGCTGTAGCGTCTGTTTACTGAGCTGGCCTGTGCCTGCGGTTCCATTTCCCAGAACGGTGAGAATGCCCTGTCGTTGTTGTCATCGCCGTACTTGTAGGCGGTGAAGTAAACTGGAAGGACTTCATTCTTTGCGATGATGTGATCCTGCTTGTCAACGATGACTTCGCCACCGAAGTCAAGACCGACTGAGTCTACGAGAGCAGACTGATCGTCGAACTTGAAGACGTAGAGGCCGTTGTTGCGCTGGAAGGTTCTGCCATCGATCATGCCGCCTGTCCAGGTGTTTGTTGCGATGTCGTACTTGCCGAGGATTTCTGTTTCCCAGGCATTGAACGAGATCTTGCCGTCGTTGTTTACGTCGTGGAATGATTCGTACTGTTCTGCGTGATAGGTGAGTCTTGATGATGTTGGAACGTTGGTTGCCCAGCCGTCGCCTGCACCTGTAAGGAGGTCACCGGTTCCGACTTTCTTGACGCCTCTATCCTGCCATGCGTACATAACTGCGTCGTTGCATGGTGTGATGTTTGTTCCGTCAGCATCTGTCCATTCTTTTTCTGCTGATGCGTTGCTGTGGTATTCGTTGAGTGTGACTTTTACTGTCTGTGGCTTGTCAAGGAACATTCTGTCCCTGGTTGGGTCGTCTTCGATGACGGCCTTCATGTCGAGAGCCTTGACGTCAATGCCATCAACTGGTGGTGACTGGCAGCAATCCTGATAAATCTTGAATGTGCCGTCCCAGAGTGTGCACTGAATGTTGATCTTTCCGTAGTTCCACGGGATGAGTTCGTCGATTACGAAGAGGTTGTCAACATTGCCTGGTGATGAGCAAGCGCCGACCATTGTGTAGTCGAGTCTGCCGTTGTAGTTGAGAAGCTGGTTGACTGGCGGAAGTGTGACGTTTCCGACAAGAGCTGATCTCCTTGAGAAGTCAAGTGAGACGCCGTTGCCTGAGGAGTCAACACCCCAAAGCTCGTACTGGTTCCAGTTGGTTGAGTCGATAACGATCTTGCCTGACCAATCGTACTGGATTGGTACGTTTTCAAGTCCCCATGCCTTGTACTTTGGAAGGACTGAGTGAGTAAGAACATCCCATTCACGCGGTCTGGCAAATGGTCCAGTGATCTCGATTCTCTTGATCCTCTGGTCAACTGGCCATGATGGCGAGAATGAAAGGTGATTGCCTTCTCCATCTTTGAGGATGAAGAATACTGCGTAGTCGGTAAGCGGGAAGAATTCTGTACCGAGCTTGAAGTACTTTTCCTTGAAGATTGCTGGGTAAGCGTTCCATCCGAATGCTCCGCCGGTTCCGAAGGTTCCACCAAGCACGCGGCCTGTGTGGGTCTCACCGCCAGGATAGCAGCGGAATTCACCCTTTGAGGTGAGAAGAACTGGGTTGTATGGGGTCTGGATCTGTGGGGTTGGAAGCTGGAGTGGTGAGAGTGCTGGGTTGGTTGTTGTGCCAACGGTGTAGTTGAGTGTTGAATACTGGAGAGCGTGGTCAACGATCTGCCATTCAACAAAGTTGACGTATGGGTCTGGCGGATAAACCTTGAGGTCTGCCTTACCGCAATAGTCGATACCTTCGTTCTTGAGTGGGTCGAGCACGAAGTACGGTGCGCCTGTTTCTGGATGTGGAATCTCTGAGTTGTAGTCAAACAGAGCGTTTGTTGTGTAAATCTGAACGTTGATGTGTGTTGATCCGTCGCGTGGAAGGAGGGCAATGAGTGATTCTCCACCCGGGTCATTTTCATCGCGCATACCATATGAGGAGACGAGTGTCTGAACGCCGAAACCTGTTGCCCATGGGCCTGTCCAGAGAATGCCTGAACCGGTTGGTCCTGCTGGGTTGATACCGGCAATCCATGCTGCTGTTGTTGTTGTTGTGTTGAGTGGTCCAACGCCATCGAAGTGTCCGTAGTAGTCGGAGGCTCTTCTGGCTGGTGTTGAGGACATCATTGTGCGTGCTGCGTTCCACATCATGTGGAGACCTGAAATTTCGCCCATCTTCCTCATGCCTTCGAGAGAGCATGGGGTGCACGAAATGAAGCTGTAACCTGCTACGCCTGATGAGCAATCTGTGTCGTACCAGTCAGCCTTGTCTTTGATCATGGTTGGTGTGCGGCATGTTCTCTGGTCTGACGGGATGAATGGTCCGCCGCCTGTCTTCCACTGGATTACTCCTGTGAAATCAGCACCGAGAAGGATGTCGTTTGAGTCAAGTGCGCCGTAAATCTGCGGACGTGACCTGTCGTTTGTTACCGGTGTTGGCTCAAGCCAGTACCAGTAGAGGTATGTGCCGTCCGAGTTGACCTGGACGATGTACTGTCTCTTTGCCTGTGCCGGGTTGTCGTCAATTGCGGTACCGATCCAATCCACACCGCCGCCATGTGCATTGTAGGTTGCGATGAGGTATTCGTTACGGCCGGTTGCCGGGTTGACGTTTGTTGTTGGTGTGATTGGGACTGAGATTCTGATTCCTGCTGGATCGTTGATGTCTTCCTTGTTGTCTCCGTCTTTGAGTGTTACTGAGAAGTTCGGGAATCTCTGGTCAAGAGTGGTCAAGCAGGCGATTGACGGTTCGATGTCCATGTCTTCTGGAGCTACAAGGCACTTCTGTTCCCTGAAGCAGTCGTAACCGTTTTCAAGTGAGTATGGGAGTGGCGGCATTGGCGATGGAGCATAGACTCTCATGCCATAGCTTGCGTATCTTGCTGATCTTCCATACCTTGCATCTGACGATGTTGTGTCTCTGTAGAAATACCACGGATCGTTATAGTCGCGGTCACGCGGTGCTGGATTGTTGATTCCGCCGTAATCACGATAGGATCTGATCCTTACGTAGTAGTTCGGCATTGTGGAATCGAGGTAGTTGAGATAGTCTGCTGATCCTGAGTTTGTGCATGATCCTCTGTATGGAGTGAACTGGAATACTGCTTCCGGTTCCCTGCCTGAGACGATTCTGTAAATCTCCTGGATCTTTGTTGATTTTGGTGCATAACCAACGTTTTCAACCACAACGTAGATGATTTCTTCTGGGTGGTATGTACCGAATTCGTCGTAGTATTCTTTCTTTGGTGGGTATCTGTCAAAGTTGACTCTGATTTCTGAGGTCTTTTCAACTTTGAACATTGGTGTTGTTGAGCTGTAGTTCTTGCCGTCGACTGTTACATCCTGGCCTGAGTCGCCCGGAAGGACGAGGAGGTCAGCATAGTTGTAGTCGCAGTTGAATCCCATTGAGATACCGTAAAGTGGCATCTGGTAAACCCACATGTCTGGTTCTGGAACAATTGAACCGGCTTTGTAGGTGACTCCGCCAACGGTAACATCCATGAGTCTCTGGAATCCTGGAGCAACGATTGGTGAATGTGTTACAAGCTGATTGTAAGTTGATGTGTAGATGACTTCGTTGATGTCAAATGTACCATTGACCGGAATGTACTTGCCCGGGTTAAGGTAGTCTTCAACTCTGTCGTCATAGTATGCCGGCCAGTAAAGAACGCGGCCGTTGACCATGACTGGGACGAAGTCTGAGAGGTCGTTGTTTGCGCCAGCCCACATGTTGATGTCGGCATCGCCGGCAACAACAATTGAACCCTTGACGTACTTGATGACTTCTGCAAATCCGACTGCTGCGCCACGCTGTACGACAACGTCTGTCATACGGGTGTCACCGGCATCGATTTCGTAGTTGCCGTTCATATCGTAGTAAATTGATTCGCCAACACCGAAGTAGTTCGGGATGACGTTGTTGATTGCAAATCCACCGGCTGCCAGTGTGTCAAGGAAACGTGGGCCTGGTGTGCCGTTTGCTGTTGGACCGTTTGGAACGGTTGGGTTTGTGTTCTGTGTCCAGAAGTCAACAAGCTGTCTGCCGTTGTCTTTTGCTGAGTAGCCGTCTTTCATACCGATGTGTGCTTCACCGGTCTTTCCAGCGCGGTAGTCATCATTGAGGTTGAGGAGGAAGAGGTTTTCGCCTGGCGGAACCGGACCTGGATACTGCCAGCCAAGGTTGCAGTCTTTGTTGTCATCATGGAAGACTTCAACGCCAACGAATTCCCTGTATCCGAACTTCATATCCTGGAAGACCGTTGAAGGATACTGGAAGTTAAGACCTGTCGGGTCGAGAACGGCGTTCTTCTGAACATTCTGTGCCATTCTTGAGAAATCGTCGTTTGGTGAGCGAAGTGCTGCAACTGTCTCTGATGGGATCATACCTTCCCAGAGGTCAGTCTGAACTGAGAAGTTGTAGGTTGGTGATGCGCAGCCGCCGGTTACGAGTTCCGAGAGAACAAGAACGTCGCCAAACCACATGCCGCCTACCTTCATAAGGAGGGCGCCCATGTTGGCCTGTGTTACGCCGTTTGACCAAACATCGAGTGAGTAGTTGTTGCCGTTGAGGTTTGTGAGACGCCAGTCACCCCTTGCAACGGTGAGTGCCGTGTTGCTCTTCATGTAGATTGCTTCGTACGGATCATACAGACCTGCACCTCTTGCAGCCCTCTCGTTCGGGTTGTAGTTGGTGTTGTCTGCGTGCACGATTTCGTACTGGCCGCCAATGAATCCGGCCGGTGCGTTGTTGATGCTTGAGAAGTTTCCTGTTACGAGTGGGAATCTGTAGAGTGTGTGGAATACCTGATTGGCAGTGACTGGATCGTTGAGGTCCATGTCGTCGCCGTTATCATACTGACCAAGGGCAAAGCCGCCGCCTGTTGCTGTGTCGCGGACGATTGAGCCTGGTGTGTAGTTGTAGAAGAGGCCAGCCTTGTAGATGTTGACTGGTGTAAGTCTTGTTGCGCCCCAGTATGAGTAGTTTGTTACCTGGACAACGTTGAGGTAGTCATAGCCACAGAGTCTGTTGTTGTTGAGAGCCTGTGAGTTTGCACCTGCGCGGTAGATCCATTCGCCTGGGTCGTAGATGTCCATGCCTGGGCCCGGGAACTGTGCTGTTGGTGGGGCGTCAAGCTTGACGTTTGCTGAGTGCCATTCTTCGCCGTAGTTGAAGATGTTGTTGTTGGTGACGAAGTAATAGAGGCCTGTGTATGTTGGAACGTATGCTGGAGCCGGGATTGCCTGACCGTTCTGGAATCCGTCCTGGAACCTGACGAGTGGGAGTGGGGTTGGGTAGTAGTCCCAGTCGTTTGTGGCGCCATTGAGGTTGCCGACGGTGTACGGAAGAACTGTTGTATCGGTGACTACGTTTGTCTGTCCGACAACCGTGTCAACGAGGTTTGTTCCGATGTTCTGGAGAGTTGGTCTTTCGACGCCTGGGAGAGTGATTGTTGTTGCTGATCCTCTTTCAAGCGGGAAGTCTGGCATGTCAACGAAGCCGACCTGGAAGACCCTGCCCTGCGGAGTTCTGAAATAGAGTCCGCCTGATGCGTTCGGAACGCTGTAGTTGAAGAGTGGGTATGCATTCGGAGTTGTTGCCCAACCGATCGGGAAGTTACCGTAGATGTCTGTTGGCATGTACTGGTATGGTCCCTGTGTGTTGTTTGCAACTGACGGGTCGACTTTGCAGTTCGGGTTGTTCTTGCAGTCGTCCGACTTGTGACCTGAGACTACTGTGCTGACATATCTGTAGACTTCAGTCTGTGGATCTGCTGCTGCATAGTAGCGGCTGTCATTGAAACGTCCGTCTGGGTCGAACCAGAGCTGTCCCATGTTGTCGACGACGGCGTACCATCTGTC
>CAYYJO010000050.1:0-15257 GCA_964472265.1 uncultured Caldisericales bacterium
GAGATCACATGCTCTGTCCTCCAGCGAAAAGGGCATAAAGCCGAGGCTCTGCCAGTGACCTTGATTGCACCATACAACTCGGATTTTTTCGACCTCAAGGCAAAATATGAACCAGGCGCAACCGATGAGACAACGCCTGCCCCAATCTCTGCTGAGTCCACAAAAAAAGCCCAGGCTCTGGCGGTGAAGGTTCACGAAATAATAGGCTGCGCAGGCGTGACCAGGACTGACATGTACCTGAATGCAGACGGATCGCTGAAAGTCCTCGAGATCAACACCCTCCCGGGGTTTACGGCCACATCAATTGTCCCTCATGCCGCACAGGTTGCAGGCATCAACATCGGTGAGCTTCTCGACATTCTTATCGAGGCGGCCATTTGACATGAAAAAGTTTGTTTGCAAGATAATTTTTGGGGTATTCTTTTTGGCCGTTCTGTTCATGTTTCTTGGTTCCGCACACCAACGGGGATTGATAGTCAGAACAATCAACATTCTCGACGGTTCATTGGTGCCAGCTGACGTTCACCTGATCGCACAAAACCACAACGACACCCTCCACTCTCCCGGGGTTTGTGAAACCCAGACGACAGAGATTGCCCTGAAAGTAAGGGTCGAGTCAAAAGAGTTTGAAGCAGTCGAGTTTGATTTCGCCTCAGACGGTACAGCCTTCTCAACCCTTACGGTTGCAATGACGCCAAAAACAGGCATTTACGGTGTTGTAAGGCACGGCGTTTCAGACACTCCGATCCCAAACGTAAAGGTTGTCATTGAGCACGACGGGAAAACCCACGAGACAACAACAAATGAAAACGGTGAGTACGAAATTGTCGCTCCAATGGGGTTTTACAAGCTGCAAACCATTTCAGATGTCTATGACACCTATGAATCCTCCTACATGCTTTCTCCGGGTGAGATGATTTCAGAGCTGATCAACCTCATCCCGAAAGACAAAACAAAAGTTTCATTCTCAGACTACAAGTCATACAATTTTGAGGGCAGGCGTCTTGGTCATGTTGCCGGTTACTCGCAGGGCATACATGCAATCATCAAAAAGAATACCGACGGCACCTACCGAATCTGGCAGGATTACGGCGCAGTGGACACAAAGGGAACCTGCACAATTGTTGGCAACAAGGAAAAAACCTGGTACATTGAAAACGGTGTAAAAACAGAACTCCCGCACGAAGCCATCTATGCAAACGAAATTCTGATCAAATCAAACGAACAGTTCATGGATCTCCTAAACAGCCTCAGGTCACAGTCAGGTGTAAAAATTACAACACTCGGGGTTGAGGCGATCAACGGTGTGGACTGCGACAAGATCAGGGTTGTCAGGGACTCGAAGGCAACGTGGGTCGGTTTCTACGACTGCGACATCACCTTCTGGGTCATGAAGCATGGAAAGCTTGCAGGCATGCCAACTTTCATGAAAGGCAAAGTGTCTGGTCGCGACGAACACCATTTCTATTTTGAACTGGATGTTGAATATTCCATAACCGACGTGGGATCGGAATTCCCGATTCAGGAGCTTCCAAAATGATGAAGAAATTGCTTCTTGTTGCTCTGATGCTGGCGTTTCTCCCAACAGCAAACGCCCAGATCATATTCAGGCTTGGTTCAACAAAAACAAACATCGACGGCATGAACATGATTCTACCCGAGGCCGTGCACATTAAAAACGGCGTCGGCATGGCTCCTGTCAGGCTTCTGCTCATGGAAGCAGGGAAAACCCTGTTCCCGCTCTCGGCTAAAACCGACAGCGCCACCTATCCTGAGGGTATCGACAGAAATGAGATAAAGACGGCATTTGACAGGTTTGAAAAACCATGCCTGATCATAAACCCTGACGGAACTTACTTTGGCACGATTGGAATCGAGTCAAACCTTGTAAAAATAGGTGAAAATTTCTCAGAGCTCCCCCAGAAAACGTACATCCTCGAAGGCGTTTATTTTGCTCCGATGCGTGAGATGTGCAGGCATCTGGGATTGGTCATCTGGACAAAAGACGGCAGTTTCTATATCTCAAAGGCAATCGAGGAAAAACCACCTCAAAAATGGACAGACTGGCTTTTGGATCGAATCAGTCTTGAAACCCTGCTTCTGATATGCTTTGGAACGGTTATATTTTTCATCATCCTGTTCTTCATCCTCACACCTCTGAGGAGATCGAAGGCAAACCGTGATCAGGCTTGAATACTACGGCGGACAGAATGAAATCGGCGGGAACAAAATCCTGCTCTCAAACGACGACACGAGACTGTTTCTTGACTTCGGTTCATCTTTCACAGTTGAAGGGGCATATTTCGATGTGCCGTTCCTTCAGCCATCAAACCTTGAAGACCTCCTCTGGGTCGGGGCTGTTCCTGCCATGGAAGGCCTCTACAGAAACCGCGGGTTGAAGTGCCAGTACGATGACTTCGGTTTCTGCGGAACAACAGGCGAACAGGAGAAAAGATCGATAAATGCTGTACTTATTTCGCATGCCCACATGGATCACATCGGCTACCTCGGCCTTCTCCGACCAGACATAAAGCTGTACGGTTCGAGCGTTTCAAAAACTTTCCTTGCCCAGAAGCGTGAAATCTGGGAAGACTTCAAACTGAAATACGACGACACCTCGTTTCTTGAACTCTCTGAGGGTCAGGATTTCGAAATTGGATCGGCAAAAATCAAACACATCGGCGTAGACCACTCAATTCCAGGCGCTTCTGCATTCATCATCGAAATGGACGGTTTGAAAATCGGCTACTCAGGTGACCTGAGGCTTCACGGCAGAAAACCCGAGCTCACCGAAAACTTCATGAGGATAGCAGCCGACTCAAACCTCGACTATCTGCTTTGTGAAGGAACGAGAATCAGCGGTTCCCACGGCCACAAAAGCAAAGACGGCGAGGACGAGGAAGAGGTCGAGTCAAGATCATGCAAGTCTGAGGCTGAAGTGGCGGCAAGGCTTGAAAAATACATTGATGAAGCCCAAGGAGTCGTTGTTTATGACTCTTCACCGGCCGACATGGACAGGATGGAGATGGTCATCGAGATAGCCAGGGCAAAGGGCAGACATGTGCTCATCGACAGCAGGAAAGCCTGGATCACCCACGGTCTCAATGAATACCTCAACCATTATCCGGCACTCAAAGGTTTTTCCGGTTGCTCCCTCCTGCTTTCAAGATCAAAATCAAAGGTCAAACCCGAAGGGATTCCTGATCCAAAGCGTTACAAGGACAACCCCCAAAGATACAACACCATATTGGCAGTAAAAGAGGCCTACGAATATTTCCCGCAAATCTACATTGAAAACCGCGACGAGAGGAATGCCTGGGAAAGGGGAATAATCGAACATTTTGACAACCTTGCCCCTCAGGGATTCCCAAGGGTTTTTTGGGGGCCGGACCTCAGAAAAGCCATCAAGGATGACCCGAAGAAATTCCTCATCTATACAAGCAGCGGAGCAAACACTCTCATGCACCTCGGGTTTGGTCTGAAAGGAACCTACGTCTACGGCAAGGCTGAACCGTTCAGCGAGGAGATGGAAATTTCGTTTAAAAAGTTGGTCAGGTGGGTCAATCTCAACAACATGAAGTTTGAATTTGCACATGCTTCAGGTCACGCAAGTTTTGAGCATCTGGACAGGATCGTAAACACAATCAAGCCAAAGCACCTGCTCCCTATCCACACGACAAACGCTGAGTTGTTCAGGCAGTTCTACGGCAATGTGGGGATATATAAAAATTTTACAAAATTGCACTTAAAAAAAGATTCACCAGTCGAGTTGTTATAATTCGAGCTTTACCGATGGTTAACTAACCGGATTGTAAATTGGAGCACAATATTTTCCAAATGAGAAAACTAGTTTTGTTGACCATAAGCGTTGCTATTGCCTGCTGTTGTTTGCCGTTTGGTAGCTTCCGAATCGAAGCCAAGAAATCTCTTGACAAGATGACTTTGCAGGATTTAAAGGAGCTCGTCCTCAATAAGGAAATCGACAGATACACTGACTCAATCAACTCTAAAAGAAGTCCAGTATCAGGTGTTGGCGTAAAAAAAGTTCTTGTATTGCCTTGTTATTTTCAGGATGTCAACTATACGTACATCAAGGAGTCTCTCCAGGAAAAATTTATAAGAGGCAAAGAAAAAAGCCTCTCGAATTATTACTGGGACGCATCTGGAAATCAGATGGATGTTCAGTTTGGGTCAAAAGGAATCCCTGATTGGATGAAGATGCCAAAGCCTTATTCCGAATATCAGACTATGGAGGAACTCGTTCGGGATGGTTTGCACGAAGCAGAAAAACGCGGGTGGAATCTTGGTGAGTACGATATCGACGGCAACGGTCAGCCAGATTTGGTAATTTTTGTATGGGCTGGCAACTCCTGGACGGTCGGCGGACAGATGCCGGGAGATTTCACATGGTATCCAGAAAACTACGGCAGATACATCTCAATCGGCGAGGATGTCCGAATGGGATTTCCCATGATCACAATCATTCATGAATTTGCCCACGCTGAAATTCCTCTCTGGGATATGTATGACTACAGCTACACTTCATCACCGATAGGTGGATGGGATCTCATGGCCGATGGCGTCTGGTCAGGATTTTGCGGTTTAACGGCATACCACAGATGGAAATCAGGGTGGATTGAGCCAATCACCATCACGGAGCCAGGTACATATTATGTAGATGACCTAAACGGCACAGGGCCAAACAAAATGTTCAAGATTCCAATCCCCGGCTCAGAGACTGAATGGCTTTGCATCGAAAATCGTTCCAGGAGAGGGTGTGATGGTTACTTCCAAGGAGCTCCCGAATCAGGTTTTGTCATCTACCATGTGGACGACAAGCGGGAGTACAAACACATGTTTAACACCCTTGGCGAAATTGACGGCATCAACTGGAGGACACACGGCATAATGGTGCTCGACCCATCAGGCTCAACCCTTCACACTGGAGCTGTTTACGGTGCAGATCTTGGCAGGACAAAAATCTCGCCATTGACTACACCCAACACCCTCCCATACAGAAAAACCGACAGCGACAAATCGGTATATGTAACCGAAATCTCGGCTCGTGGTTCAAGAATGTCTTTCAAGGTTGAATTCCTTGCGCCATTAAAGCCAATTGTGTCTGTTGAGCAGCAGATTTTCTTTGGAAAGATCATCACAGGCAAATCAATAACAAAAGAAGTTAACTTTAAAAACACGGGCGTTGGCAAACTCTTCATTCAAATGAAGCCATCAGAAAAATTCATCCAGCTTGACCGATCAAATTTCATAGGTAATGATGAAATTATCTACGTTACGGTCGACACAAAAGACCTGAAAATAGGCAAATACACTGCAAAGATAAACTATTCCAACCAATCGTCGGACGCCTATGGCTACATCGAATGCGTATTCGAAGTCGTGCCAATCGAAGGCGATCTCAACGCTGACGGTATTGTTGAAAAATCAGAGATTGATGAAATCATGAAATACTACGGCCTCTCCGGTGAGGACGACGGTTTCAACAGCGCCTGTGATTTCAACTCTGACGGCAAAATCGATATCCTTGATGTCATGCTTGCCGCCAAGAACTTCAAAAGCCAGTAGTCTAAATTTTGCCTGTCAACCCGCCATCTTATATGGCGGGTTTTTTGTTTCATGCAGTTTTGGATTTGATCTGCAAAACGGTAATGATATAATGCATTGTGGAGAATGGCATGAAAAAGCTACAAGTTGCAGTATTGATTATTACGCTGGTTCTGAACGCGTCCGTGACAGCCAAATCAAGCATGACAATAAAGGAAGTTTTCCGGGAAAATATCTCAATGACAGTAAATGTAGACAAAAATGGCCACATCCCTTACCGTTGCTCGGGCAATTCCGGAATGCCATGGCAAAGCGGTTCCGGAACAAAGAAAATTCTTGTCCTCCTTCTCGAGTTTCCTGACGAAATCCACAGAATCGAAAGAAAGACAGTAGAGAATTACTTCTACTCTGACAGCGTGGCAAGTGTCAGAAGTTATTACAGCGAAGTTTCAAACGGCACTCTCAAGGTTGATCTTGGAAAGAACGGTGTCCCTGAATGGATGATGTACAAGAAGCCATATGAACAGTACATCAAGGAAAACGACTACGATTATGACTCGGTTTGCCATGCCGTGTCGCGGGACGCCATGAAGATGGCCGAGGAAAAGGGCATCGACCTTGCAGAGTACGACAGCGACAAAAACAAAATACCGGACATTGTCCTTTATTTCTTTGCAGGTGACTCGGCAAGGGTCGGCGGAATAATGCCAGGTGCTTTCACGATCACAACAAGACTTGGAACAGAGGTGATGATTTCAGAAGACGTCTCCAGCAGGAGCAACAACACCCCCTCAATCATTCACGAGTTTGCCCATGCAATGATTCCAGTTTGGGATCTATATGATTACATGAAAATATCTGATCCGATCCAGGATTGGGATATCATGGACGGTTCGTCAGAAGGCCGTTGCGGAATGAGCGCATACACAAGATGGAAAGCCGGATGGATTGACCTCAAATGGATAGACCAGCCAGGCGAATATGAAATCGACAACCTTAACGGCAAGGGTGCAAACAAGGCATACGGTGTAAAGATCCCGGGTTCCGACAGGGAATGGCTGCTTATTGAAAACAGACAGAAGAGCGGGGTCGACAATATTTTTTCAGGTCCACCCGGGCAAGGCATAGTCACATATCTTGTAGATGACAAAAGACCTTACGAACACGGCTTCAACACCTTGGGGATCGGTTTCCGCACTCATGGAATAATTTTCCTGAAACTTCTCAATGAGACTTCAAGCCTGACGCCTGACACAACTCCGAGTTCGCTTCCATATGTCAAAACAGACAGGCTCCCGCCAAACATTGCGATCAGGAACGTGTCCAGGGGCGGAGAGGTGATGAAGTTCACACTCTCCTATGACCGTCCCAAGCTGCCGGTTGTGTCGGTTTCAAACAAGATATTCATTGGCAAAGTCGTAAAAAATACCAGCAGGACATTTGAAATCCCCTTTGTAAACATCGGCACTGGAACACTGCATGTCATCATGACTACGAGAGATTCCTGGCTGACGCTGGACAGGACGAGTTTCATTGGCAATGAGGAGACTGTCCTTGGCACAATCAACGCCGAAGGACTGAAGCTCGGAAAAACCTATGGCCTTGTCAC
The DNA here is from genome assembly GCA_964472265.1 of uncultured Caldisericales bacterium. Taxonomy (GTDB): domain Bacteria; phylum Caldisericota; class Caldisericia; order JAAYUI01; family JAAYUI01; genus JAGNLA01. Next base: position 7,175 of record CAYYJO010000050.1, read on the forward strand.
ATACAACAACAAGTCGTCCGAAACCGGTGGCTTCATAAACCTCGAGTTTGAAGTGACCCCCATCAGTGGAGACCTTGATGCAAATGGCTATGTTGATTCAAAGGATTTTATGGCATTTATGAAGCTATATGGCAAGAAGATCGAGGATCCGGGTTACAAGCCTGAAGCTGACTTCAACTCGGATGGCTCAATCGATTTCACCGATCTTGTCATGCTTGCAAAAAACTACAAGCTGCCAAATAAAAAAACCGCCCTTCTTTCAAAGGGCGGTTGCGGTTTTGATTGAAACTTATTCCTGGCCTGTGAACGGAGGATACTTGTCGGTGAGCATGCCCATGTAGGCATTGACTCTCCACTGCCACCTGTACATGCCGACAACAAACTTGAACATGTTTTCTGGATACTTGCCTGTGAACAGGATGATCCAGAATGCGATGAAGTTGATGAAGCTCGCTGCTATCATGTAGAAGAACAGGCAGAACATGTGTGGAATTAAGCAGTAAATCTGTCCAAAGAATGCCCTCAGGAGCAGTGTGCCCCTTGACCACTCGCCCTGATATGCCACGTCGAGTTTTGCTGGATGATCAACCATTATAATACCTCCTGAATTTTTTTGATAATTAATCAGTAGCACGTTTTACAAAAGTTGTCAAATTCCATTAACATGTTATCATTTTCACATTACCAAGGATGGTGAAACATGGAAACGCTCGTATCAATCGACTACATTACCGACTTTATGGTCAGGCTGTGCAACACGCCAAGCCCGACAGGTTTGACCCATCAGGCAATTGATCTTTGCGAAAAAGAGGCCAACAGGCTCGGTTTCTTCACACGCAAGAACAACAAGGGCGGACTCATCATAGAAATTCCAGGCGAGGACGTTTCATTTTCGCGGATAATTTGTGGCCATGTCGACACCCTCGGCGCCATGGTGCGCTCAATCGACAGCAACGGCTGGCTCAGGTTCACGCCCATCGGCGGATACATGATGCAAACCGTCGAAGGCGAGTACTGCATCATCCACACCAGATCAGGCAAAACCTTCACCGGAACCTGCCTCTCCGACCAGCCATCGGTTCACGTCTACCCGGACGCAAGAACACTGGAGCGAAAAGCCGACAACATGATCATCAGGCTCGACGAAAAGGTGAAGGAGAAGAAGGACACCGAACAGCTGGGGATCGCTCCCGGCGACTTCATTTCCTGGGACTCGAGAACGGTTGTCACCGATTCCGGCTTCATCAAAACCCGTCATCTGGACGACAAGGCTGGCGTGGCCGTTATCTTTGGCGCAATGGAAGGACTGAAGAGGCATAATCTGGTTGCAAAGCACCCGGTTTCAATCCTTGTTGCAAACTACGAGGAAGTTGGCCACGGCTCAAGTGCTGTACCAAAAGCAAACGAGATCCTTGCCGTGGACATGGGTGCAATAGGCGCCGACCTTGGAACAGACGAATATTGCGTGTCGATATGTGCAAAAGATTCAAGCGGGCCGTACGATTTTGACCTTACTACCCAACTGATCCAGCTTGCCAAACAGCTTGAGCTGAAGCATGCCGTCGACATCTACCCGTTCTATGGTTCGGATGCATCGGCTGCGCTCCACGGCGGAAACGACATGCGCGCGGGGCTGATGGGGCCGGGTGTTCAGGCCAGCCACTCGATGGAGAGGACGCACAAGGAAGCGGTCACTGCTGCTTCGCAGCTGCTTTTAGCTTATATTCGTTCCTGCAAAGCCTGATGAACTAATAAAACTCCCTCATCCGGTGCTTCGCACCACCTTCTCCCAATCTTCGATCGGGCGAAGGATTTTGGCAAATTTCCCTCGCCTGCGCCAGCGGGAGAGGGACTAAGGGTGAGGGAGTTTATTTCTTTAGAAAATCCACCAGACTCTCAAGTACCTCGCTTGTTTTGTTGATCACATCGTTGTTCCAAAACCTTATAATCCTGATACCTATCCTCGCCAGTACTTCCGTCCTCTTGTTGTCATAGCTTATTGCGTCTGTCTGATTGTGCTGACCGCCATCAAGCTCTATGCCGACATTTTCTTCAGTGCAGAAAAAATCGATAATGTATCCATCAATTACATGCTGTCGCCTGAACTTGAACCCCATAAACCTCTTGTCCCTGAGCAAGCTCCAAAGGAACTTTTCAGCATCGGTTGAGTTTTTTCGTAGATTTTTCGAACGATTTTCTAAAGTCACTTTCCTCTCATAGAGTTTTTCATCAAAATTATACTTCTTCATGATTACATTATACGAAACACTCCCTCATCCGTCACTTCGTGACACCTTCTCCCGCTCTCGCAGGAGAAGGATAGGGTTATTCTTATCTTTTATGACAATCACTTTGCTTCCAAGAAATCGGCGGACTTGCTCCGCGATTTCAAAACAACAAAAATCAAAGGGCTCAGTTCTTTACCGGCGGAGCCGTGATAAACTCCCTCATCCGTCATTTCGTGGCACCTTCTCCCGCTGACGCAGGAGAAGGATAAGGGTTCTCATCTTTATCAAAATTCCACCCAGAAATGAAGAACTCCTCGGATTTACTCCGAGGAGTTCAGTATTACTTGGATTTGAGCAGCTTTTCTCGACCGCAGGTCGATACTAGTAGTACCTCGTCATCGTTATCAGCTTGTCTGAACCGTTCCAGTCCACCTCTGCGCCGAGGTTTTCGGCAACAGCCCTGAACGGAACCATTGTCCTGCCCTTGCTTACAACCGGCTCCTGCTCGAGAGCGACAGCCTTGCCGTTGAGCATTGCGGTTTTTGAGCCGATGGTCATTGCAAAGATGGTCTTGTCAAGAACAACAGTCACGGTTTTGGTATTAGGATCCCAGTCCACCCTTGCGCCGAAGGCTTCGGCAATTGCCCTGACCGGAACAAGCGTTCTGCCAGACTTCGAGTCAATGTACGGAGCAGTGTCGAGCACAACAGGGTTTTCATCCACAAGCATCGTGTTGTTGCCGATCTTCATCTGCACGGTTCTCTGCCTGTAGTTGTAGATTGCAAAGGTAAGCGAGGACTTGTTGCCGATCTGGTCAACGGCGGTCACCGGGAATGAGTTGTTTCCTGCAACAACCGGAACAGTCACGCTGAAGTCGCCCGGGCCAACCTCGACGGTCTTGCCAGCGATTGTGAGCGTGACTTTTTCGGAAGCGTTGCCTTTGACTTCAGTTTCCTTTGCGTTGATAACCTTTGAAGTCGGTGTCGAAATCTTGATGACCGGCGGGGTTGTGTCTCTGGTGATGACAATGACTTTTTCAGTCTTTGTTCCGACTGGGTTGACCGTTTCAAACTTGATTGTGTTTTCGCCCTCCTTGAGTGCGAGAGTGACAAAGAATTTGCCGTCAGCGCCAACACTCACAGGATTGCCGTTTACAAACAGGGATGACTCTGCCGAAGTTGTGCCCGAGAGGGTCACCTCGTCAGCCTTTGTCAGTTCATCATACTTGTCCAGATCAACGGTTGCAGGAGCAGCCGACGATACAACCTCGATAACGTACGGGTTGACAGTCTTGTAGTCGCCAAGGAGCCTTACGACAAGTTTGCCTGGTCGTGTTGGAAGCACATCAAACTCAGCTTTTCCGTCCTTGCCAGTCACGCCTTCAAGTCTCACGCCTGCTTCGCCAGAGATTGAAACGGTGATGCCAACAAGCGGTTTGCCTGAGCCGGCCTCTTCAACCAGAACGCTGATCTTCTTGAGCAGTCCCGGATAGAACGTGCCGGTGCTTGCCACCTGTAGGGTTGCGCCTTTTACAACGTCAAAGGAGAGCGACTTTGCCGAAACGATCACGTTGTCGCCAAAGGTTGCCTGAGCCTTGTAGTTGAGGGTTACATTGCCTTCGCCAAACATCTTCGGCGTGAAGTGGATGGTTGCTTCTGTTGAAACCGGGTCCGTCTTTGAGCGGTCAGTCTCCTCGGTCACCGACTTTGTGGCGGTGGTCGAGTTCATTTCAATGACGCCCTTTGTCTTGATCGGGTCTGTTTCCATGGTTGATGCCGGGCTGATTCTGACTACCAGCACGTTGTCGGCATCCTTGACCAGGTCGTAGTTTGCTGCTGAAAGGTATTCCGAGCCAAACTCTGAACCGGTTCCATCCTCGTAAACCTTCACAACCGGAGCCTTTGCCGGCAGATAGACGGTTGAAGGTGCATCCCAGTCGAGAGCGAACTTACCATCGCCCTTGTAGCGAAGGAGCGGGTTGAAGCCCACTGCCTGTGAGACAGGAGTGCTGCCTGCAACGTCACCCTTGAGCACTGATGCCTTGTTGGCGCCAACAAGTCCGCCAACGTTGAACGGCTGGTCGGCGTAGACGTAGAACACGGCTTCGCCCTTGTCTGTCAGGTTGATTGAGTCCCTGAAGTCGATGAGACCGTCGCCGGTGAGGTCGGCAAAAAACATGTTGCCGGTGTACTCGTTGTTGTAGATGCATCCAGGGCCCCAGCTCTTGAGGTCAATAGATGTGCCGTTCATTGCGTTGCTGGTCTTGTACCTGACCGACATTTCGCCGGTTGTCTGGAACTTGTTGTCGGTTGGAACCGACTGGCCGAGACCATACCTGTTGAAGTACTTCACGTCCTCCGGTTTTGTGCCGACAGGGAGCGTGAGGTACGGCGTGAATCTTGCCGAGTCAGTTGCTGAACCGAACTTGCCTGGAATGACTGACGAGCCCTTGATGAGCTTGCCGGTTGCATCACGAACGATTGCCGTGACCTTGTAAAGCCTTCTGTCCATTGCGGTCATGCAGGCTTCCGGTTCATCCGGATACTTCATGACAACATCGCCTGTCGCAACGTTTGAAACCTCATACGAGACCTTTGGACTGGCAACCTTGATGGTTCCGGTTCCCCAGTTCTTGTAGTCGCTTGATCTGACCTTGAGGTTGATTTCACCGGCATCGTTTGCCACGAAACCGAAGAATCTGTAGATGCCCTGGGCTGCCTTTGAGAAGTCGTACTTTATCGGCTGGAAGCCAAACAGCTTGTCGTTTGAGTTGAGCGAACTGTCGGTGTTCTTCAGTGATGTGACTGTCCAGTAGTACTGTCCAACCTTGTCAGGCCTGAAATCGGTGATGTTGTAGAGAGCGTCTTCAGCCTTTATCTTTCCACCCTTTGTCAGGTCGACCGGCTTGCCATTCTTGTCTGTGAGTGTCATCGTGAGCGGAACATTGTCGTTGACAACTTCCGGTGAGACGCCTGCTGTGACAATCGGTGGATCGATTGAAACATTGATTGACGGGTCTGAAGAGATTCCTCCGCCTGGTTCTGCGTACATGCTGATCTGACCGGCAAGGTAAACCTCGTGGCTGTAGTAGTTGCTGTTAAACGGCACCTGCCACATGGGGCTGAAAGCCCTGTCGTTGTTGTCGTCACCATATTTGTAAACCGTCATGTTGACCGGAAGGGTTTCATCCTCTCCGATGACATGGTCACCGTTGAAGTCCATGCCGGCATCTGTGATCCTGCATCCGTTTGAAAGGCTCATGTCAAAGACGTACCTGCCGTTGTTGCGCTGGAAGGTTCTTGCATCGATGATGCCGCCAAGCCATGTGTTGGAAGCTATCGTGTAGGCGCCGACAAGCTCGGTTTCGTAAGCGTCGAAGCTGATTCTTCCATCGCCGTTGAGGTCATCGTAAGCGTCGAAAGCGGTTGATCCACCGGTTCCGATTGATGAGGACGGGCCGTTTGTGATCCAGCCGTCGCCTGCGCCAAGGAACACCTGTGAACCCTGCTGTGAGAGAACGCCTCTGTCCTGCCAGACGAATGCCATTGCGTTGTTGCATTCCCTGACAACCTGGATGTCTTCCCACTCTGTAATCTTTATGTCCAGGACGTTGTCGGCTTCGATACCAAGTGTACCTGGAGCGCCTTCGATGTGGAGTCCGTGGACTGGAATGCCGACGATCCTGTATTCCTGGCAGCAGTTGCTCCAGAGCCTGTGGGTTCCGTTGGCAAGCTGGACATCGATCTGTATGACGCCTCTGTCGATTGGGATGAGTTCATCAAACACGAACACTGAACCCTGGGTCATCGTGTAGTCGAGCTTCCTGCTCTGTGCAAGCCTTGGGTTTGCCGTTGAGTAGACGTACCTGTCCGGCTTGCCGGGGTTGATTATCCTTGTGTAGTCGTTGGGGCCGAGTTCGTATTCCGTGTAGTTTCTGTAGTCGACATCTATTTTCCCGTCATAGTCGTACTGGAGCGGGAGACCCCTTTTGCCCTGATAATCCTTGTCCTTGTTGGCAAGCGGAAGTCTCGGGGTCATGAACGGGCCGGTAACGGTGATGCGTGTGATCTTGAGGTTGTTGTCAGAAGCCGTGAAGCTGAGGTATTCGCCTCTGCTGTTTGTGAGCATGAAGTAGATACCGTAGTCGGTCAGTGGGACAAACTCTGTTCCTAGCTTCCAGTACTGGTTTGTGAAGATGGCTGGATATGCGTTTCTGCCGTCGCTTCCACCCTGTATTCTGAGCGGGTGAGTCTGTCCACCCGGGTATGACCTGAATTCCCTGACAAGGTTTGTAAGGATCGGTTCATACGGAGCCATTATCTGCGGTGCAGGGGAGGGGAGTGGCGAGACTGCGCTTGCACCGGCAGTGTAGTTTACGTTGCTGTACTGGAGCGAGTGGTCGACAACTTCGAATTCAACGAAGTTTACGTCACCGTCGCCTGAGTCAGACGAACCTCCACCAGTATCGCCGCCACCAGTGCCTCCGCCGGTATCTCCACCGCCTCCGCCTGAGCCTCCGCCACCGGTTGCAACTGGTGGAAGAACGTGAATTCCGCAATAGTCGGTGCCCTTTGCCGTGCTTGTGATGAAGTACGGCGGGTGAGTGATTGTGCTGTTGTAGTCAAACAAGGCGTTGTCGGTGTGAACCCTGATGCTGAGGCTTGAATCCTTCCTCGGCGGCCAGACGGCTACCATGATGGTTCCGCCCTGTTCTGCCCAGGGTGAGGTTTTATAGGTTGAAACAAATACTGGTACGCCGTAAGTTTCAATCAGAGGATGGGTTGAATCAGAGCCATCGAACGGTCCCCATGCGTCACCCTTGGTCACTTCGCCCATCTTCGGGAATCCTGTGCCGCAGATGTCGCATTCTGCCCACATTTCCGAGCAGTCGAGGTCTTCAAGCGATTCGCTTGATCTGGCCTCTGTTGGGCCTGTGATCGTGTCTTCGATGTCGACAGCGCCGATTGCGCCAAGCGATGCCGTCGGGCTCTGGTTGTCCAGCCAGTTCCAGACGTAATATGTGTTGTCGTCGTTGATCTGGACGATGTATCTGTTCTGACCGGTTCCGGCTGTAAACATCCAGCTTACGCCTGATCCGTTTGCGTTGTAGTTTGCAATTATTGCGCCTGCTCCAGGAATGGTTGAGATTGGTATCCTTGCCGGATCGTTGACATCGTTTGCGTTGTCAGCGTCGTACATCGTGAGTGTGAGGTTCGGGAACCTGTTTGAAAGATTCTGGATGCAAACCGTGTTGCAGTCAAATGTTACGTTTTCTGGAAGAACCGTGAAGGTCTGTGCGGTGTAGCAGTCGTAGTTGTTTGGAATGACTGTGTTTCCAAGGATTGACGGGGTCGGGAAGACCCAGTAACCGTATGTTCCGTCCCTTGGTCCGCCATAACCCGGATCCTGAGGATAACCGGTTCCTTTTTCATAGTAAACTTCGATAACGTACGGGTTTATCCTGCCAAGCGAGTCACAGCTGCCTTCGTATGGCGTGATCTGAACCTTGAGCTGTGGTCTGGTGGTTGAAAGTACGCCGGCGACAAGCCTGTGACCTGAAGCATCGGTCTGAACAACGAAAGCATTCCTGTTTTCTTCGGGAGCCGGGTTCATCGTGATTGTGATTGATGAGGTCTGCTCAACCCTGAGCGGCTGGTCGACCGAGATTGTGACCGGAGCCTTGCCAGGAAGCACTTCGATGTCGATTGCCCTTGGGTTGCCGCATCTTCCGACCGTATAGCCGGTTATTGGATATGTTCTGATATAGGCTTCCGCACCTGCAACCTGCGAACCGCAGAAGTAGGAAGTTCCTGATCTTGTTACGTTTGAAAGGCGGATGTCGCCCGGTGTTACTG
>CAYYJO010000051.1:0-14952 GCA_964472265.1 uncultured Caldisericales bacterium
AAAGAAAACATTTTACACAAGAATAGAAACTTAGAAGATTATAATAAGAAACCCGATGAGTTTGAAGTTCACGAAGATGAACCTTATTATGAACCTGATATTGATTATGATGAATTTTATATGAACTAACCCCCAGATTCAATCTGGGGGTTAGTGACCTGTCTTGTTATTAAGAAGATCAGTTCTTTACCAGCGGAGCCGTCTCTCAGATATTGAAAACCTGCTTGATCTTTGCCTCAAGCATCTGCTTTGGCACTGCGCCGACCAGTGTGTCGACCCTCTTGCCGCCGTCAAAGAAAATCAGGCTCGGGATCGAGGTGACGCCGTTTGTTCCTGCGGCTCTCTGCTGTTCGTCGACGTTGATCTTTCCGAATGTGACCTTGTCACCCATCTGGTTTGAAAGCTCTTCAAAAATCGGGGCAATCATCCTGCATGGCCCGCACCAGGGAGCCCAGAAGTCTACAACGACTTTCTTTCCTGATTTCACCGCTGCGTCGAAGTCGTCATCGGTCATGTGAACTACACTCATTTTTTCCTCCATGTTTTCAATCCGTTGGGGATCTTTTCCCATTCGGATTTGTTTATCATCTGATCCAAATTTTAGTCAACTGGCTCTTCTTGGCAAGTGCCCTGCTGTTAAGTTTGTCAAGTTCGTATAAAGCTTTGATGCCATTGACAAAAAATTGAGGTCAAGGGGCGTGACCAAGTTAAATGGGCATTGAAATCCTGGAAGTCTAGACTATGATGAAAACATGAGGGTATTGACGAGGATTTTGATCGCAGCGTTGCTTTTGGGTGTATCCGTCTCACCGTTCCAGCAACAGAGATTGACAAACGCTGAAACTGTCAGCTATTTTGGGATTTGCAGGTCGCCAAACTCCAGCGATGTCTGGGTTGCAAACCCTGTGAACAACACGATCATGCGCTTCAATGCTGACGGTCGTTTCATCTCCAGCGCCAGGATCATGGACTCGGATGATAAAACCTGTCCCGAGCTTGAATTTGGACAGGTGGTCAATGTCGATTTTGACATAACCAACAACAGCCTTTTTGTGACCGACAGCCTGAAAAAGTCAGTTTTCAACATTTACAATGCTCCAAGCTATATTTCTGGCGACTCCTCTAAAAATCAGTTGCTTGAGCCGTTCCAGACTGCGTTTTGCCTGAACATGAAACAGGGACTGGAGAGGATTTTTGTAATCGATCGTGCCGGAAACAAGCTTGCCAGTTTTTCACGTCCCGCAACAGAAGTGGAAATCAACGGCACATGGGTGTCAAAGCCTTTCTGCAGAACGTTTTCAAAACTTGAATACACAATTCCTCCAAACCACGAAACTGTCAACGCTGTGGCAAATTCTGAAAATGGCACATTCTCAAATCCAACCGGTGTTTGTGTTGACTCTGAAGGCTTCGTCTATGTTGCCGACACTGGGAATGACAGGGTTCAGAAATTCAGCATTGATGGTATATTCGAGGCAAGCTATGACGGATTTTCGAAGCCGGTCTCAGTTTTTTCAAATGACAGTGAGCGACTGCTTGTTCTTGAGCGCGATGCAAAAAGAATCTCTGTTTTAAACACTGTTTCCGGGAAGGTTGAATCTGTTATCTCCCCGACCGGTTCAGCTGGTGAGCCGATTTTCTCAAACCCTTCGTGCATCACCTGTGACATAAACGGTGACATCTGGGTGACAGACGCTGGAAACGAAAGCCTGTTCAAGATTTCAGGTTTGAATTCGGAAGAACCGGGGAAACTGCTGTTTGCTGTTTCAAATATCCTGAGATCAAAGAAAACCCCTGTCCACGAGATGAAAGTGGAGCTGAAAAAGTACTCGTGCAGGATAAACGGAAATGCAGTCAAAATAAGACCTTATGCCCAAACCAAAAATAAAATCCCAATGTTGCCAATCGGTTTTTTTGCAAGATCGTTCCTCAAAAACACCGAAGATTACATGGGTGTGAAGTTCAAATCAATATACACCTTTGACAAAACTGGCGATTGCTGTCAGATAACAATTCCGAGAATCAATTTCGGCGATGGCAGGGTTTATCAACAAAGAGTGGTGGATTTCACAACCGATTCTGACATCTGCCTGATCAACGGTACTCCATTCAAGATGGAACTGAAGGCGATGAACGTTGACAATGGGTTTTTTGTTCCGTTTTCATGTCTGGAAAAGGCTTTCGGGGTGCAGCTGAAGTTGAAACCTGCAAAAACAGAACCAAAAACAATGAACGACGAGTTCACGGTTTATTTTCCGAGTCCAGATTTTGTGAAGTGATTTAGAAGATTTCCGGTTTGAGCGCTTTTAAAGCCTTCAACAATCCCTGGTCATCCCTGATGGAAATGGCGTAGTTTTTGCCGATGGTGTCGATCTCCACGACCTTGCCCCAGAAGGTGTTGAAGTAGTATCGGCCATCAAAGCTGATTCTGATTCCAAGACCAAGCGTCTTGCCGATTCCTGCCGATGAAACCCTAACAGCTGTTATGTTTTGAAGTGGAATCTTTGCCAGAAACGGAGCAAATCCAAACACCAGATTCTCTTTGTCAACTGTGATCGAGAGCTTTGCAAAAACGATCATTGCAAAAATCAGAATCAAAAGAACCGGCACAATGATCCAGAGTGCAGGAAGGATTTCTGCGCCATCTTTTGAGGCAAATATCATTGATATTGCCGAGATGCAGACTGTGACAATGACAGCAACCAGCATGATCGGGAGCAGACCCCACTGGTTTTCTTCAAACATTTTTTCTTTCATATCTCCTTTGACACCTTTCCCGGTTTGCCGTTTCGTTTTTTTGATGATTGTACATTTAACGTCAATGTGGTATCCAGTGGTTATGGAGGCGAAGGTGAGGAATTTTTTTGGTGCGAGGGTGGCGGTGGCTTCAGTTATCGCTTGCCTTATGCTTCTGGTCTGCGTTTCTGTGCCTGCAAGCATTGGGAAGTCAACTGATGAAACCCAAAAAACCTTTGATTTTTTTGGATTGTCAACCGATCCTGGCAACGGGAATATTCTTGTCACAAACCATCTCACATCTTCACTGCTCAACTACACAAAAGACGGAACGCTGCTGTGGGAAGACAGATTCACGTTCAAGCCCAGCCTGGCGGTTGGGGAGTGTGAACCGATCGAGATAAAAGGCCTTGTGGGTGTGGTCAAAAAGACAAAATACAGCAATTTTGTCTACGTGACCGACGCTGCCACAAGAAATGTATACAACATCACGAACAACAGGCTGGCAAATCCAGCTGAAGCCAAACTTTCGGAACCTGTCCAGACGGCAGTTTATGAAAACCCTGAGGACTGGCGGGAATATGTGGTTGACAGAAAAGGGAACAAACTCCTGTGCTTCTTGCCACCCAAGGATGGAAACACCTGCAACTTTTACTCCAAGCTCCTTTGGTCTGTTCCACAAAACTCACAAATGGACGATGCTAAGCCAGGAAATGGGAATTTCAGCTTTGACAGCCCGTCCGGTGTTTGCGTCGGTTTGTCTGGAATTGTCTACGTTTCAGACACCGGGAATGACAGAATCGTTAGTTTCGGTCACAAAGGCGGGTATCTGTCAAGCATCACGGGTTTTAGCAGGCCAACGGGCATCGACTTTGCCGGGTTTTTTCTTTATGTGTGCGACACGTTCAACCGGAAGGTTTTGGTGATCAACACAATTACAAACGAGACAGTCCTGAGTCTGACCAATCCAGAAATGATCCAGCCAACATCGGTGACCGCCGATCTTGATGGCAACATTTGGGTTGGCGACTGTTCCAGCGACAAACTCTTCAAGTTTTCAGGCGTTCATAACACCGAACCTGGTAGCTTGCTCCTTGAGATAAAGGATGTCCTGAAGTCAAAGAAATATCTAAAAACATCGCTCGAGGTCGATCTGAAAAAATACACATGCAAGAAGAATGGCAAGACGATCAAAATCAACCCTTATGCAAGAACTTTGGATGGCGTGGACATGATCCCAATCCAGTGTGTCTTTGAAAACCTCTTTGTTGACCCGCAAAATCCAGAAAAAACACTTGCCCAAAGAAGTTATGATATTGACAGCATGGTTCTGACAACCACCATTCCAGAATTTGCATCAGGCGAGGATAAAAAATATGAGGCCAGAACGGTGAAGATTTCGCTCAAAAGCGAGTATGCAACCGTTAACGGCAAGCAGGTTGAGATGCCGGCAAAACCAGGGTTTGTTGATGGCAGGACAATGATACCAATCTTCTCGCTCCAGGATTTGTTTGGCGCCGATGTCTGCTTCAAGACTCCAGGAATGCTGCCCGTAACTGTCACCGACAGGTACACCATCATCTTCCCGGGCAAATGATTTAACCAATAACCATTGACCATTACGCAACGTAATGGTTTACAATCAAAACCATGAAATATTCGGTTGGTCAACTGGCGAGGCTTGCCGGTGTGAGCGTCAGGACTATCCACCATTATGGCTCAATTGGACTCCTGGAACCTGAATCAGTCAGGGCAAACGGCTACCATGAGTACGGAGAGGCTTCGTTGTTGCGACTCCAACAGGTTTTGCTTCATAAGGAGCTCGGGCTTTCGCTGTCTGAAATTAAAAAAGTTCTTGACCAGCCTGGCTTTGATCTGATCGAAGCCCTCGAAAGCCACAGGGAGAGCCTGAAGTTGCGCCTTGAAAGGCTTGAAACCATCGTCAAAACGGTTGAAAACACGATTGCACGTTTGAAAGGAGTGAAGCACATGACAGATAAAAACCTGTTTGCAGGACTCACAAAAGAGCAAGAGGAGCGATACGCCAAGGAGGCTGAAACACTTTATGACCCTAAAATTGTTCGGGCTTCGAATGCCAAATGGAAATCAAGATCGAAGGATGAACAGAAGGCGATACTTGATGAGGGCAACAAGATTTATCAGGATTTTGCATCCCTTATCGACAAAGACCCGTCTTCGCCTGAAGTGTTGGCTGTCGTCGAGCGCTGGAGGCGGCATATTGAATATTTCTGGACACCCAACCTCGATCAGTTGCTTGGACTTGCAGACCTTTACAACAATGATCCACGCTTCAGGGACAACTTTGACAGGATCGACCCAAGGCTCTCGGGGTTTGTGTGGGAGGCTGTCAAAGCTTATGTAAAATCTGTGGAATGAGCTACTTCGACATTTCAGCGCTTCTGGCTTGAATTTAACCTTTCAAGACAATACCAAAGACTCAACAGGCGCAAAGGGGGTGTGCAAGTTGAAGATTACAAAACACGTCATAATGGTGGTTCTCCTGGCTGCGACATGCGTGGTTTCGCCTATATCTGGGAGTTATGGGACGAAGGCTGGGGACGCCGATATTTTTGGTGTTGCCACAAACAGTTTTGGATACTACATACTCGTTGCCAACCCAAAGACAAACACGGTTCAAAAGTATGATCTTGACGGCAATTTCCTAAATGATTTCATCAAGTTGTTTCCACCAAACCAGCTTGAAGGAGCAGACGATCCCGTTGGAGCGTGCCCGACCTGGAAGTATGAAGGTCTGATTGCGGTATCAATCTGCAGGCTCACGAACATGACAGCGGTCACAGACTACAAACTGAAGAAAGTTTTCACTATCAATCCAAATGTCACACCGCACCACCCGATTGGCAATCCAGCCAAAAACGAGCTCCTTCTGCCGTGGCATGCTTCCGAGAGTGAAGATGGCAATGACATTGGAAACTACGTCGTCGACATGGCTGGTAACAAGTTTATTCGTTTCGATCCACCATCGATTAACTTCGACAAGTCATCGGTTGAGTGTGAGGTTTACGCAATTCCACGGTACTCTGTGCCGGGCGGATACGTCAACAAGCCTGCTCCTGCAGACTCAGGCCAGGGTGAATTCAATGAGCCTGAAGGTATAGGTGTTGACAGGCGTGGTTTTATTCTCGTGGCTGACACCGGCAACAACCGCATCCAGAAGTTCAGGAGGGATGGCTCATTTTTTGCTGAATTCAAAGCTGATTTCGACAAACCGGTATACGTTATTCCTGATTTCAACAGCGACTCTCCAAACCGGTATTATGTGTGCGACCAGGGAAACAAGAGAATTGCCGTATTCGACGAGAGAAGCAACAAGCTGATCAGTCAGGTAAAACCGCTAAAGACTGACGGTTCGCCTTTGTTTGAAAAGATAGTTGCCGCCGCAATCGACATGGACTACAACATCTGGGTGGCAGATGCCGGAGCCATGTGCCTTTATAAGCTGGCATCGATTGATTCGGCAACCCCCGGCAAAGTACTCCTCAAAATCTGCAACATCCTCGACACCCCGCCGATCTACACGCACGTGGCAAGAATAGAGCCAAACAAATACTCTGCGAGGGTTGATGAGTCATCGGAGAAGCTGAGACCCCCCGCCAAAATTGTTAATGGGCAGGCGATGCTGCCGATGCGCTGGATTGCGGAATATGTCCTTTCAAACAGAATGAAAAAATATGGCGTCAGATATACCACAACCATTGCCTGGGACGCAGCAAGGAAATGTGCAACATTCACGATGCCGGAGATAAAATTCAGCGACAAGTTAATCTACGCAAAAAAGGTTCTGAAGGTGTGGATCAAGGAAAAGGTAGCAGAAATAAATGGCAGTAAGGTGAAGATTGAGGCTCCGCCTGCAATAATTGATGACCATACTTTCGTGCCGCTTGATCTCATCCCCAAAGCCTTCGAAGCTGAAGTGAGGTGGAGAAATCCAAAAGAAATGCCGGAAACAAAGGGAGGCGAGATTATGATTCTTTTCCCGTCAACCCAGAGGGTTAATCAGGCATACGGCAGATAAATCCTGAAAGTGTGCAGACAAGCACAGTTCTACAGTTTGGCCGATGCAACCGCTTTGCCTTAAACTAAACATCAGGCTTGTTTCGTTGATTTTAACTGATGTTAAGCTATCCTGAATGGGTAACCCACCAAGGAGGTGAGTGAATGAGAAGATACATCAAATCGACACTTCTGATCGCACTGGCACTGGTTGTAGGATTTGGATCGTTTGCAGTGGCAAAGCCGGCAACAAAAGCCGAAGACGTTGAAGTTTTCGGTGTTGCAGCAAACAGCTTTGGTTATTACATCCTCGTCGGAAACCCGAAAACCAACACCGTCCAGAAGTTTGACCTTAACGGAAACTTCCTCAGCGACTTCATTAAGTGGTTCTCACCAGCAGAACTAGATGGTCCTGACGATCCGGTCGGTGCATGCCCAACCTGGAAGTACGAAGGTCTCATTGCAGTCTCGATCTGCCGCATCACAAACATGACAGCGGTAACAGACTACAAGCTCAGAAAAGTATTCACCATCAACCCGAACGTCACACCGCACCACCCGATTGGCGACCCATCAAAGAATGAACTCATTCTCCCGTGGCATGCCTCGGAAACTGAGGTTGCTGACGACATCGGAAACTACGTTGTCGATCTCAAGGGCAACAAGTTCATAAGGTTTGACCCACCGGCAATCAATTTTGACAAAACAGCCGTAGAGTGTGAAGTTTACGCAAAACCGAGATACTCAGTTCCACCAGGATACATCAACAAGCCAGCACCTGAAGGTGAAGGCCAGGGAGAATTCAAGGAACCGGAAGGAATCGGCGTTGACAGACGTGGATTCATCCTCATCGCCGACACCGGCAACAACCGCATCCAGAAGTTCAGGAGAGACGGTTCGTTCTTTGCCGAATTCAAGGGCGATTTCAACAAGCCGGTTTATGTGATTCCAGACTTCAACGACGACTCACCAAACAGATACTACATCTGCGACCAGGGCAACAACCGCATCGCAGTGTTTGATGAAAAGAACCACAAGCTCGTAACAGAAGTAAAGCCGATGCGTGAAGACGGTACGCCACTGTTCAAGAAGATCGTTGCAGCAGCAATCGACATGGACTACAACATCTGGGTGGCCGATGTCGGAACGATGAGCCTCTACAAGCTCGCTTCAATTGACTCGGCAACACCGGGCAAGCTCCTCCTCGAGATCAAGAACGTTCTTGACACGCCACCAATTTATACTCACGTCACCAGAATCGAACTCAAGAAGTACTCGGCAAGAAAGAACGAATCAACCATCAGAATCAGGCCGTACGCCCAGACAGTCGGTGGAAGAACGATGGTCCCACTTCGCTGGATTGCTGACAATGCCCTTTCAAATCCAACAAAGAAGTTTGGCACCATTTTCAAAACTGAAGTTGGATGGGATGCCGCAACAAAGTGTGCAACATTCACAATGCCTGAAATCAAGTTCAGCGACAAGCTGACATATCCAAAGAAAGTTGTAAAGGTATGGATCGGAAAGAACGAAGGAGAAGTCAACGGCACGAAGGTCAAGATTGACGCTCCACCAGTCATCATTGACGGTTCAACATTTGTTCCTCTCCGTTTCATTGCAGAAGCCTTTGACGCAGAAGTCAGATGGAAAGAGCCAAAGCAGATGCCAAAGACAACCAATGGCGAAGCAATGATTCTTCTCCCGTCAACTGAAAAGGTGAAGGCAGCCTACGGGCGGTAAAAGAGAGGTTTATGAGTTCGTTCAAAAAGTTCATCAGTAAAATATGGGCCAGGGGCAAATGGGTCATCATTACCATCCTGGCCCTTTGTCTTATCATACCGGTCACCTGGTCGATGATCCCGACTGCAAAACGCATCGAGATAAGCAGGTCGTTTTCCAAGATGTGGAACGGGGTAACCAGCGGCTGGAACACGCGATGGGCTGAAATCCTTGAGATGCTTGGCATAAAATCAAAGGCAAACTCTGGATCGCACATCCCCTGCTCTGACAACGACGTTTGCAGCATGGCCATTAATCGTACGTTCAAACCGATAACTCTTGCAGATCTGAAAGCGCTTATGGGCAACAAAAATCTGCCTGATCTCATGATTGTTGACATTAGGCCGGTCGAGGACTACGAAAAGGGTCACATTCCCGTTGCCTACTCGATTCCCTATGAAGACTTGAAGCAATACCTTGCCGGAGTCACAAGAACCACACCAATTGTCATCATCGGCAATGGCACCGAAAACTTCAAGGAGATAGGCAATCTTCTAGTTGATAAATGGGTTTTTTCAAACGCCGGCTTTCTCATTGGCGGAATGAAAACCTGGGACGGAGACATCCAGCGTGAAAAATGACATCTTTGAACCAAACACCCAACAGCCCGATCCCGTCGAACCGGTAGCCATTCCAAGCCTGAAGAAGCTGGTTGCACCCAAGAAAAAGGGTGTCTCTACCCAGAGAATCGCTGAAGTGGGAGTGATGACGGCTGCCGTTGTGGTTGTGTTTCTTGTCACAGGCGTTATTGTTGACAGTTTCCTGCCATTTGTCGGCTGTCTTATCAGAACCATAGCAATGGCAATCTTCATTTCTGGTTTCCGGCACTATTCCGGGTTTGAGTTTTTCATGATCAACCTTTTGGGTTCGCTCATCTATTTCCTGCTCTATCCTTGCACTTACACTCTCCTGTCGCTGCCGATCTCGATGAGTTTTGTTCTGGTCTACAATCTGCTTAGAAGAAGATTGCAACCGTGGCTGTCAGTGACAATTGGCATTGTGTTTGCCTATATCGTCATGGTGGCGATGTTGCCTCTGGTATCCCTGAACAATACGGGCGATCTTTCAAAATTCTGGGATTACTTCAGCACAACCCTCAAATGGAGCGGTTTCCTTGTCATTCTGGTTCCGATTGCATGGTGGAGGCAGAAGCGTTCGAAAGTTCTCTCCTGCACCGGTTGTTCAATGGACTGCAACACAGTTTCACTTAACCAGTAACCCATGACAAATAAAAAAGGCTGCCTAAAGCAGCCTTTTTTTTAATCTCAAAAAATCAGCTAAACTAGATCGAGATAGTCGGTCAACCAGTCAGTTAATGCCGGATCAATCGTCCAGCCGTTGATTGTTGGATGCGGCAGCAGCCCGGACGGAGTCTTCACGTTTGGAACCAAATACATCTGGAACCTGTCCTTGTCGAGAGCGAAAACGTATTCCCCAATAAAGGTTTCCCACATCGGCGCAAGTGCCTCTCCGTTTTGAAGCGAGAAAAGCCTGTCTTTGACGTTGGCAAGACCGGCAAACCTGTACTCCAAATTTTTGTATTTCTCGCTAAGTTTTAATCCGGCGACCTCACCCCTTGATGGCAGACGGAACAGGGTCTTTCTCATGATCTCAAATTTTGGTGCAAGCTCGTCGAAGTCTTTTTTCAAACATTCCTGGGTTATGACAATTGCAAACGTGTTTGTTGGCAACACTCCATCAGTTTGAGTCACAAACCACCAGACAAAATATGCGCCATAAACATCTGCGTTGTCGATCTTTCTCGTGTATGAAACTGATGCTGCAGTTGCCTCGCATGAAGTCGTCGATTCCATGGTTGGGAAAGGCGCAGTCCACAAGCCACTTTTCTTCATCTCATCAAACGTGAACAGCTTTTTGCCAGGCTGAACCACTTCCATATCGAGGAAGTTCTCGGCATCGTTTTTGCCTGGATTCTGCTTGAACTTTACAGAGAATGTGGCGAAGTTGTCTTTGTACATGAAAACGAAATCGCCTGATCTTTTGTAAAGATCCTCGTCCAGTTTGAAACCATCTGAAACATTGAGCATCAGGCCGAACCAGCTCTTTTCCTGAGGGCTTTTTATGACAGTTATTGGATAAAACTTGCTTTCCTCGACCTTCACCTCAGGATTTTTGATGTCCTTTGCGTCGTCGGTTTTTTTTGTGCTGCCACCGCACGAGGCCAGCAGGAGAATGGCTATTACAGCAGATAGTTTTTTCATGGATTAGAATTTACCGGCTTGGCGCGAAATCTCAAGTCCAGCTTGAACAAACCCGTCATTTGCCTAAAATTGTAATAACAATGGAGGCTTCATGGACTATCTTGTGATCGGCTCCGGTGGCAGGGAGCACGCGCTGGCGTGGGCGTTGTCAAAAACCGACAGGGTTTTCGTCTCACCCGGCAACCCAGGCATGACAGACGTTGCGATGCTTGCAAAAACCGGACAGGATTTTGAGTCAGTAGCGAATTTTGCAATGGCGCACAACATCAAGACAGTGGTTATAGGCCCGGAAGCGCCATTGGTTGCAGGCATGTCCGATTTCCTCCGCTACAAAGGATTGAACGTTTTTGGCCCATCAAGACAGGCAGCACAGCTTGAGGGTTCAAAAGCTTTTGCAAAGGATTTCATGGTTCGCCACAAAATTCCGACAGCCCAGTCACAAACCTTCGACAACGCAAACGAAGCCATAAAATTCGTGAAATCCCATGATTTCCCACTCGTCATAAAGGTCGACGGTCTTGCAGCCGGAAAAGGCGTGCATATCGTCGAGGATTTGCGTGAGGCTGAAATCGTTATAAATGCAATACTTTCAGAAAATACTTTTGGAGATGCCGGCAGAAACGTCGTTATTGAAGAGTTTCTTGTCGGTCGTGAACTCTCAATGCTCATTCTTACAGACGGGAAATCGTTTGTGCCACTGGTTCCGTCGCGTGACCACAAGCAGCTTGAGGATGGAAACAAAGGCCCGATGACCGGTGGAATGGGCGCTTATGCACCTGTCCCCGATCTGGACAGCTTCACTTACGACCGAATCATAAAAGAAGTTGTCAGGCCATCGGTTGAAGGCATTGGCAAAGACAGCTTCGATTATCGGGGCGTTTTGTATTGCGGGTTGATGCTCACCAAATCAGGGCCAAAAGTGCTTGAGTACAACTGCAGGTTCGGCGACCCGGAGGCAGAAGTTGTGATCCCGATGATTAAAACGCCGCTTTCAAGGATTGTCGATACAGTCTCGGAAGGTGAGTTGAAGGATTTGAAGGTTGAGTACAATCCTGGGTTTGCTGCCTGTGTCGTGCTCGCCTCTGAAGGGTATCCGGCAAAGCCAAAAACTGGCAAAATCATTGAAGGCGTTGAGAAAGCCAGGGAAATGAGAAACGGAATCCTGTTTGCCTCAGGTGTTGCCATGGAAAATGACAAACTGGTGACGTCTGGTGGCAGGGTTTTGACCTGTGTAGGAACGGCAAACACGCTCAGGATGGCGCTTGGCAGGGCTTACGCCATGACAAGGCTTGTCAACTTCCCAGGCTCACAGATGCGTGGAGATATAGGCGGACGCTACGCCAGAGGCCGAACAACCATCATGGCTCTTCGCCGTGGAATTTGAAACACTGGAGGAAACAATGGAAAACGTTCAAGTCGTCATAATGCTTGGCTCAAGGTCAGACCTTGAGGCCAGCCAGAAATCTGTCGAAATTTTTGAGGGTCTGGGCATCACCTCTGATGTGGTCATCTCCTCAGCCCACAGAACGCCGGACAGAACCGCCGAAATTGCCAAGGGTCTTGAGGCTCGTGGAGTGAAAGCCGTCATTTGCATGGCCGGTTACGCGGCACACCTCCCCGGAGTTGTTGCAGCCTACACCAAACTTCCGGTTATCGCCGTTCCTCTTGCCGGGTCACCGCTGAACGGTCTCGACGCCCTTTATGCCCAGCAGATGCCAGCCGGTGTTCCGGTGGCGTGCATGACCATCGGCATGGCAGGGGCAACAAACGCTGCCCTGTTCTGCGCCAGAATGCTTGCAACAACCGACAGCGCCATAAACGAAAAACTGGCAGCCTACATCGCCAACATGGCGAGAAAAGCCCTTGAAGCCAGCAAGTAAACCTTGCCGTTAACCTAAATCACCCCTCCTTTGGTTGAACTTTTGTCAAGTGGGTGCTAGACTCTTGACAAATTTAAAAGGAGTTTGGAAAAAGTGCCGAAGTTTCAGATTGTTTCAGAGCTGCTGACCTACCCGATCGAGATTCTTGACGTACCGCACCGTGTGATGGTCAGGCTCAAACAGCGTGACATAAGGACGCTTGAACAGCTCTCCCAGATGAGCGAGGAAGAGCTCCTTTCGATATACCATTTTGGCAAAAAGTCGCTTGAAGACATCAAAAGAAGGCTCGAGCTGATCAATGAGTGCGCAAGAAAGAAGGGCGGGCCACCGTCCGAACTGCTCGAGTGCATGAGGCTCAGACTCTCCGGCACAAACGGCGTGATTGAGGAAATCGTAAACACAATCGCCGATTCCGAAGATGAAGCCAGATCGATCTCATATTTCCTGAGCATGATACCGACCCGCTCGGCGTTTGTGCTTGTTGAACGCCTCGGACTCCGCAGAAAAGGCAGACGAACTTTGCAGGAACTGGCCGACATGATGAACCTCACCCGCGAAAGGGTGCGCCAGCTTCAGAACCGCTCGATGGAAGCCCTTCTCGACGCAATCAGGGACACCGACAGCCTCGACGCCTGGGACACGCTCCTTGCAGAAGCCACAGTCGAACAGCCCCCGTCAGAGCAGGCTTTCCTTGAGTACATCACAAGGTCGGGCTTCATTGGAAAATCGACGCCGGCAGGATTTGTCGTGGTCGCCACGCACCTGATCAAGGGAACCGACATTCCGGTGCTGCTCAAAGCCTCCCGCGATGGCAGACTCTACAGGTTCTGGGTGAGAAGGAAGAAGTAACTAGATATATTGACAATTGCTTTTTGTTTTTCATATAATCACTTAGCATTTGAGGTGATAAATGAAAAATGGGAAGTATCCAAAAGGTTCTGAGTGGCGAATATGGGATTTACATGTTCATAGTCCACTTTCATATTTAAATAATCAATTTGATAAGCTACCTTCCGGAGAGCCAGATTGGGAAAGATACATATCAACTTTAGAACAATTGCCTAAAGATATTAAAGTAGTTGCAGTTACAGATTATTTTTCGATCGAAGGATATAAAGAGGTTAGAAAGTGGAAAGATGAAAGAGGTAGGCTAAAGAATCTTGATCTTGTACTACCTAACATTGAATTTAGGCTTGATAATTTCATTAATGGTAAGCGAGTAAATTACCACATTCTTTTTTCAGATGCATTATCAATAAGTGAAATTGAAAACAACTTTCTATCAGAATTGAAGTTTGCTTATGAAAAAAACCCAAGTCAAAAAGATTTACGTAAACCATGCAAAAAGCAATACATTATAGAGTTAGGAGAAAAATTAATTAAAGAAAATCCAGAACATTTTAAAAATGACCCACTTGAAGTTGGTGCAACAAATATTGTTTTCAACCTTGATGAAATCAGAGAAAAGCTTGATTGTTTTAAAGACCAATTCATTAAAGTACTTGCTGGTGAAGGAATATCAGATATTAAATGGTTTGGTCAAGATCACCTTACTAGACAACAATTAATACAAACAGCACAGATGATTTTTATTGCTAACCCCAATGATATAAAATGGTTTTTAGGAGGTGACAGTAAAGAAAAATTTGAAAAGGAATTTGTTTCAATTAAACCGTGTATATGGGGCTCGGATGCTCATTGCATTAATAAGATCGGTAAACCAGATTTAAATCGTTTTTGTTGGATAAAAGCCGATCCAACGTTCGACGGTTTGAAGCAAATTCTTTTTGAACCAGAAGATCGAGTCAGAATACAAGAGGAATCGCCAGAACCTGTTAAAAGTATTTATTCAATTTCTGGATTTGATATTGAAGAAACAAAACAAGATGAATCAATATCAATAGAAAATGTTAAATTACCAATTAATAACAATTTGGTCATTGTTACTGGCGGTAGAGGTTCGGGAAAAACAGCTCTAGTTGATTTGATTGCTAATTGTTTTAATGTTGATAACAAGGATAATAAAAATTCTTTTGTAAACCGTATATCAAAATCAAATATCGATATTTCAACGACATTACAATTTTTTGATGAAAAACAGGTGAGCCCATTTACTAAAATGATCAGAGATAATGGTATATTTGATAAAACTGACATTACATATATACCACAAGGTTTCATAGATCAATTTGAACTAAATAATAATTTTGATGATAAAATATTTAAGTTGATCTTTGAGAATTCGACGTTATATAATAATAAGATCCATAAAGAAATTCATGGTTATAATGGAAGAATTG
>CAYYJO010000052.1:0-14430 GCA_964472265.1 uncultured Caldisericales bacterium
AGTCTTAATCCAGTCAAGATTTACGATTTCTTGACTCTTTATTTTCGTGATGTTAGGATTTGACCGTGTGCCGAAAAAATAGTGAAACAACACATCTTGATATAGTTAGGAATCATTACTATAAAGAAGGAGTATGGGAATGAAGAAATCAGTTTTCATCGCTGTTGTCATGTCATTATTAGTTCTTGTGGGCTGCGGTGGCGGCTCTGCCGTTGTTGAAAAGTCAGTTACACCTTCTATGTACGAAACTCCTACAGCAACCATTCTTTCTGCAGAATACACAGAAATTGCGCCACTCATCGACGGAGTGGTTGAGCCAGCCGAAGAGGCGTGGGCAAACGCAGCACCGGTCGAAATCAAAGTCGGCGAAACAAACACAGCAATGGCAAAGGCCTGTTACGATGCCGAAAACGTTTACCTCCAGTTCACATGGGCCGACGAGTCAATGGACATGTCAGGCAAACCGTGGGAGATGAAGGGCGAAAAATGGGGATCATCAATCACACTTACAAAGCAGGATATGTTCTCCATCGGCTTTGTTTCTGGTCAAATTGCAGAATTTGACAAGCAGGGTTGCGCAGTGATCTGCCACGACAGCAAGGCAATGTACACAAACAAGCCAGGCGAGGCACTCGACACCTGGACATGGATGGCTGCTGAGTCATCACAGCTTTCGGTTGCAAACAACTATGTTGTTGGCTATCCAAATCCAAAACTTGACACCGCTACGATGGAAGTCAAAGCCGGTTACCACTACATGCCAGGCTCACTCATCCAGAACAAGAGAGAGACACGTTCACCACTCTATGTGCTTCAGCCAGGACTCCTCTACGACAACCACACAATCGGCGAGATGGAATTCATGACACCGGCACCGGTTGATCCAAAAACACTTGGCCCGGATGCAAAAGCGCCGTACTACATCAAGCTCCCAGGCCAGGGTGCAGTCGAAGCAAAAGCAACATACAACGATGAAAAGAAGGAATGGACACTTGAGATGAAGAGATCGCTCAGAACCTCAAACCCACTCCAGGTTCAGTTCTCGCACGACCAGGCGGAGGATGCCAATTACATGTTCGGCGTCTCGCTCTTTGACAACCAGAACGCCGCCGGTCACGTCTATACAGCCGATGCATTAACTCTACAATTCGTAGGAAAGTAGGATAAATAAATGGGCGAAAAGATTTTAATGAAAGGCGCGGAGGCAATCGGTGAAGCCGCAATCAGGTCTGGCTGCAGACACTTCTTCGGCTATCCGATCACACCGCAGAACGAATCACCCCAGTACATGAGCAGAAGGATGCCAGAAGTTAACGGAGTCTTCCTCCAGGCTGAGTCCGAAGTCGCTGCCATCAACATGCTTTACGGCTGTGCGGCCGCTGGAAAAAGAGTAATCACAACCTCAAGCTCACCAGGAATCTCGCTGATGCAGGAAGGTCTTTCCTACATCGCCGGCGCAGAAATCCCAGTCGTCGTGGTCAACGTTGTTCGCGGTGGCCCGGGACTTGGCGACATCGCTCCGGCACAGTGCGACTACTTCCAGGCCGTAAAAGGCGGCGGACATGGCGACTACCACCTCATCGTCCTTGCACCGTCAACCATCCAGGAAAGCGTCAACCTCATGCCATTGGCTTTCGATCTTGCCGACAAGTACAGAAATCCGGTCATGATGCTCTCGGACGGTCTTCTTGGCCAGATGATGGAAGCCATCGAATTCCCAGAAATGAAGGATCCGGCATCACTCCCACAGAAAAACTGGGCAGCTGACGGAATGCAGGGAAAGCGTGGCAAGAACGTCATCAATTCATTCGACCTCCTTCCTGAAGGTCTTGAGAAGATGAACAAGGCAATGTGGTCAAAGTACCCAATCATCGAACGTGACGAAATCAGATTCGAAGCCGTCAACACAGACGACGCCGAGTATATTTTTGTTGCATACGGAACAGTCGCAAGAATCATCAAGACAGTCATCAAGCAGCTCAGGGAAGAGGGAATCAAGGTTGGACTCTTCAGACCAATCTCACTCTACCCGTTCCCAAATCAGCAGCTTCTTGACCTGGCCAGCAAGCCGTCAACAAAATTCTTCATGGACGTCGAGCTCAGCTTTGGTCAGATGATTGAAGATGTCAAACTCGCCACACAGTTCAAAAAGCCGATCCACTTCTACGGAAGACAGGGCGGTATGGTGCCATCGCCAGGCGAGATTGCAGAAGAATTCAAGAAAATCCTTAAGGAGGCAAAGTGATGGAACAGCTGACTCACCACCCGCTTCCACTGACCAAGAATCCAGTTTCCTACTGCCCGGGTTGCACCCACGGCGTCATCCACAGACTTGTGGCTGAAGTGATCGAGGAAATGGATCTCCAGCAGAAATCGATCATCGTCATTCCAGTTGGCTGCTCAACACTTTCAGTCAACTACTGGGAATTTGACACGATTTCATCGCCGCACGGCAGGGCACCGGCTGTTGCAACAGGCGTGAAGAGAGCCCTTCCAGACAAGTTTGTCCTCACCTATCAGGGCGACGGCGACTACGCCTCAATTGGCGCTGCAGAAATGGTTCACGCAGCAGGCAGAGGCGAGAACATCACAACAATCTTCGTAAACAACGGCATCTATGGCATGACCGGAGGCCAGATGGCTCCAACAACCCTTATGGGTTGGAAGACAGAAACCTCACCGTACGGTAGAAAAGCCGAATGGAACGGTTTCCCTCTCAGAGTTTCAGAAATGCTTGCCCAGCTCAACGGTCCAGCATACATCGCAAGAACCGAAGTTGTCTCAGTGCCAGGCATCAACAAGACCAAGGCAGCCATCAAAAAAGCCTTCAACGCACAGCTCAAGGGGCTTGGCTATTCAGTGGTCGAAGTCCTTTCAACCTGCCCGACAAACTGGGGTTACACTCCGGTGGATGCTCTCAAGAGGGTCAAGGAAGAGACAATGAAGTATTACCCGCTCGGTGAATTCAAGGTTGCGGAGGGACTCTGATGGCACAACACGATTTGCTTGTCGCTGGTTTTGGTGGTCAGGGCGTCATGATGCTCGGAATGCTCTTTGCCGACTCAGCCGTTCTTGAAGGCAGAAATGCAGTCTATCTCCCATCTTATGGCCCGGCCATGAGGGGTGGAACAGCAAACTGCACAGTCATCGCCTCAGATGAAGAAATCGCCTCACCGGTCGTTCCAAACCCAAAAAACGTTGTGGTTATGAACGCTCCGTCATTTTCAAACTTTGAACCAAAGGTTGCCCCAGGCGGACACCTCTTCGTAAATGCATCGCTGATCAATGCAAAATCAAACAGGACAGACATCACCGTTCACTACGTCCCGGCAAACGATATCGCAGAAAAGGCCGGAATGTCCAGGGCTGCCAACATCGTCATGCTTGGCGTCTTCATCAAGAACTCAAACGCCATCAAGGCTGATTCAGCAAAAGCAGCCATCAAGCACAAACTCGGCGAGGCCAAAGCAAAGTACTTCGAAGTAAACTGCAAGGCGCTCGACGCTGGCATCAGCTTTAATGAATAAACAGAGACTGCTTGACACTTTTCTCGAGCTGGTCAGGATTCCTTCCGAATCGCAGCACGAGAAGCCGGTAACCGAATACCTTGTGCCAAAGCTCCAAGCTCTTGGGCTTGAAGTAGAGGTGGACGACGCCGGCAAGAAGGTTGGCTCAGACACAGGAAACATCATTGCAAGGCTCCAGGGAACACTCCCTGGAGCTATTTGCTTTTCTTCGCACCAGGACACCGTCGTTCCAGGCGTGGGAATCAAACCCCAGGTCAAAGACGGTCTGATCGCATCAGACGGAACCACAATCCTTGGCGCAGATGACAAGGCCGGTCTAGCAGCCATTTTGGAAATGCTTCATTTCTATCAGGACAAGCCACACCCAACAATCGAGCTTGCACTGGACATCTGTGAGGAAATCGGTCTCAGGGGCGCTTTCCAGATAGACCTTTCAAAATATCAGAGCAAAAAAGCAATCATTCTCGATGTCGACGGTGCACCCGGAAGAATCATCACAGCAGCGCCATACCAGGACATCTGCAAGGTCACGATCGAAGGCAAACCGGCTCATGCGGGCATTTTCCCTGAGAAGGGCATTTCAGCTATCCAGACAGCATCAATTGCAATTGCCAACATGAAACTTGGCAGGATCGATTCCGACACCACATCCAACATCGGAATCATAAATGGTGGCAAGGCAACAAACATTGTCGCAGCCGAATGTTTCTTCAACTTTGAAGCAAGGTCGATTTCAGAAGAAAAACTCAACGCCTTGACCTCCTCGATGATTGCAGAGATCGAAAAAGCCTGCGCAAAAACAGGCGCAAAGTGCACCATCGAAAAAGAGCGCGTCTTCAAGGGTTACAACTTTACAAACGAACACCCGCTTCTCAAGCTGCTGACAAAATCAGCCCAGGATGTTTCGATTTCACCGAGGCTTGAGACCTCTGGCGGAGGCTCTGTTGCCAACGTTTTCAATGCAAAAGGTCTCGACACCTGCGTTGTAAGCTGTGGCATGGAAAACCCTCACACACTCGAAGAGAAGATTCTTGTGGTCGACCTCGAAAAGACCGCAGAATGGATCATCAGAATTGTTGAACTTGTCGGGGAGGGTTGGTGAGGAAACTCCTCGCCCTCCTTCTCACCCTCATCATCCTGTCAACACCGTTTCTCAAAACGGCAGAGGCTGGATACACGGAAAGCCTCAACATTCCAGATGGCCTTTTTGAAGCTGGATCTCGCGATCTCCAAAAAAACATTCTCCTAAACGAACTCATCTCCCAGATAGTTTTCTACGAAAATTACCTTGGCAAAAACAAGATTCCTCCAGGCATCAACGTTGTCCTGTCCGGCAATGACATACCTGGCTACAACATGTACAGGCCAGGCGTCAAAGGCAACTCAATTTACCTTGTCCAAACGCCAGATGACTATTCAAACCTTGGAAAATTCAACACCATTTTTACTCAACTGATTTATCTCAACTTCCCAAGCGCAGATATGGAGTCTGCAGACATCATTTCAACATTTCTAAACCTGAAATACTTCAAGGCCAACATCCCAAAATTTGCCGGCCTTTACAGATACATCTACCCAAACGAATTTCTTTATGAAAACCCTCTTGAAACCAGAAGCAATGAACCGCTTTCACCAACAATCCAGATGCTCTCGGTAGCCAGGCTTGCCCAGATGGAAAACGAGAACATGGACAATCTCAGGCAGTTTATGGCCAAAGTGCTCAACGAAGGCTTCAGGTCTTCTGTCAGGTCAACCGGCGACGATCTGGCCACCTTCATCAGGTCTGCAAAACTCTCGCTCCCAAACACCAAACTTGCAGACATCCTCAGAGACACCGAGGCTAAATACGAACAGATCTGGGCTGGAAAGTTTTATTTCAGAAACTCAACTGACTACAAAATAAGGCTGGATGCCGAAAAAGATATTGAGAATGCCAGACTCTTCATCGCACTTGGCGATGATGTCAAATCGAAAATAATGCTTGACAAGGTTGATGTTCTGACCGATCGAAGGGCTATCCAGGAACGCAACTGGTGGATCGTTTTTGCCGGGCTGCTCCTGCTGGTCACTGCAGGTTTCCTCTATGCCCACAACCGCTTGTTGATTGCCAACGCAAAAGTTCTGCCACTAAACACAGTCGTTAAAGCCCAAAAACAACCAGAACCTCCACAAAAGCGTACAAGCTCGACCAGGAGAAAACGATGATGTTTCGGGACAGACGACTCCAAGCCACCCTCCTTATTTTCCTGGTTGTCTCTGTTTGCGCTTTGGTGCTCACCTTCTCAAGGGTCGACTGGATCAATGTCGCTTTCGTTATTGCAATAACAGTCTTCTCAGGACTTTTCGCCTGGCTTTCCAGCAGAAAAGTAACGCCTGTTCCATTCCGCAACGGCCAGTTCAAAAAAGACCTTCTGCTTGTGCTGGTGCTGTTTGTTTGCGTCATGATCGTACGAACACTGGGTTTCTGGCAGGAATTTGTTTTGGCGGAGAAGGCCGGAATGATAGCCCTCTCGATCTCGGCCATCCTGCTCATCGACCGTTCATCTCCAAGCTATTTCGGTCTCAAATTCGACAAGATTTTGAAGCAGCTGCTCTGGTTCATTGGTGGTTTCGCCGTCATCTGGGCAGGTTTCGCTCTTGTGCACATCATTTCGCCAATGATTCTGGGGCTCAAATCTACCAGCATCTTTTTTGAACTGCCAAAGGCAAACGTTGAATCACTCTACTTCCTTCTGATGTATCTGTTTGGAAACTTCGCAGAGGAGATATTTTTCAGAGGGTACATCCAGACAAAGCTTGAGCAGTCAACAGGCTTCATCTACGCGCTGCTCATCCAGTCAGTTCTTTTCGCTCTCTACCACATTATCTATCTGTTCACCTACCGTGGCTCCGATCCTCTCGGCTATATCGGAATTTACCTGCTCTTTACAATGCTTTTCGGCCTTGGTGTCGGAATGTTCTACAAACTCAGCCGATCAATCCTTGCTTCAACCCTGCTTCACGCCTCGTGGAATTTTTTCATAACTCAAAAGTTCCTCATCCCCAAGGTAATGATTGAAAACGGCAAAACCTGGTGGGATTCCAGTGGTTGGGATTATATGGTTGCAACGGTTCTGTTTGTCATCGTCATGGCAATCCTGCTGTTTATAAGATGCCGCAAAGCAAGAAAATGCGGTCAGGCGTTCTGACAACTGCCCAGCTGGCCTTCATTTCAGGACTCATCCACGACATAGGCAAGCTCTCGCTTGAATTCGTCAAATCCAAGGAACCGCAAACAACCGTAACCGACTTTCACGGACAAATTTTGTGGCAGGACAAGGAAAAGATTCCCAAGAAACTCTGGCATTTTCTAAACGATCCCTGGCCAGAACATCCTGAAGTCACAATTGCCAGGCTTACATGCTCTCATCACGGTTGCCAAAGATGTCTCGGCCCGGATGGCTGTGAAGGTTTGGAAGACCACCCGATTAAAAAACTGCTCCAGACCTACGACAGGTGCGACACCTCAAACCCTGCTGACTCCGGCAAGCAAATTGCAAACGACATGGAGATGGAGAGCTTCTTTGGCATCAAAAAGAAAATTGACCCCTTAACGTTCGACGCGATAAGGTTTAACCTTTACCAAAAACTGGATGAAGCGCTGGAATCGTCAAAAACCCCACATCAGCTCATTTTGGAATGGACAACCCTGATTCTCGGGGCAACAATCAATGCCTTCTGTGAAACAAGGAAGTTTGCCACAGACCTGACTTTGGGGGCACATTTGCTCTCAACAGCGATGCTTTTCTCACTTGGCGTCGGTGGGAAGCACATCCTTTGTACATCAATCCCTGTTTCAGAAAAATTCACCAAAGGTTTTTCGATTGGCGAGGACGGATGCGAAAGAGCAATCCTGACAACCGAGAGAAACATGCTTCCAGACGAAGTCATTCACGACAGATTCACCCCTTTCAACGAATTCATCTGGCTTGTTGACGCTCTTCCAGATCACGAGCCGTCGCTTGAATCTATACTTGAAAAATGCAGGACTTCATGGGTTAAACAACCTGAAGATATTGAATCAGGGTACACCTTCGACAAGCTCACCTTCGACCTCGACAAGCTGAAAGACCATGCAAAACTCTCTTACGCTCAGGATTTGGAGGAGAAGAGGCAGTCGTGGAGCAGGCATCTGAAAAACCTCAAAAAGGCAGAGGTGCTTGGCAAGCTTGACAGTCAGTGGACCCAACATCTTAAGATGCTTGAAAGCCGGCTTGAGGAAATCGAACAGGTGCTTTCACAAATTGGATCAGTCAACGAACTGCTGGCCAAAAATGGCTGGGGGGATTGTCCTGAAGCTTATGAATGGGCCTGGTTCTTTCTGGCAAAAACCATGTCACCGATTCGTCCTACTTCACCGGTAACCTGGGCACGCCGAATTCTTGAAGAAGACCCTTGTGACTCAAAAGAGTCAGCCGTTAAGTGGGTTTTAGGACGAAGACTGACCCTTGGCAGGTGGCTTGCAATCAAACTCGAACAGGCTCAAAAGACCTGTAGGATTGCTGAGTTTGTCAGGGAGTGTTTGCAAACTTCGTAAACTCATTTATTCGGTTTTTACCAAGAAATGAAGTTTGCTGTCAGCACATGCAACCATTATACCAAACCCAGGGATTTCCCACACACTGTCCACTCTTTCGTCGAACTTGAGACTCTGCACAACTTCGCCTGTTTCAATCTGACGAATCAACACTTTGTAATAGTCTGCTTGATAAATTGCATAATCACCAGACACAACCACAAAGGGTCTGTTGTCCAAAGAGATCAAATCATTCCATATCTTTTTGCCAGTAACCGGATCGATGCCCTCGACTTGATATTCATTTTTTGAGCTCGAGGTTATGAAACAATCCAAACATTTAGTCCTGGCTATCATGTCCATTACCCCTAGGTCTCTTGACCATACTTTTTTGCCATCAGTGGTGTAACAGTCAAATTGTTTTTTTTCAGTTGACCCGATGTAAAGTCTGTTGTTTTCAATAATAAACTCTGCTTTATCCAACCCAGGCATGTCATCCAAATTCAGTAACACTTCCTCGCTGTTTGACGTATGCATTAGAATCTGATTGCCCCGTATGTAACCAAAATTGGATGGGTTATCGAGGTTATGGATCACTTTTGTGATGGAAAGAAGCTTCTGTAGCTGCGATCCTGTTTCTTTTGACAAAACGTGGACGGATATCGGCTTTTGTGTTTTTGTAAAATACACCACCTCGGATTCACCAACTCTAACATCATTGGAATCTTGGGGTATTTTTGAAGACCACAACATTTCTCCCTTATTTGAACAGAAGCACAGCAGTTTTCGATATTCCAACCCGTTGTCTGTCATCTTGGGCGATAAGCAAAATATCTTGTCCTGTTCGGCTTTCAACACATAATCAATTTTCTCTTTCGTTTGCCATATCGGCCCACCCGTTTTGAGATCAAACCGGCATAGGGTATCTCCCTGATTTATGAAAAGTCTGTCGTTAAAAGCTTTGAAATCAATATCAAAATCTTCACTTGGTACAGCATCAACGCCAACCTGAAGGTACCAGGTAAATGTCCCCTTATTCATATCAAGGCATTTGAAGGTTGACTTGTAAGGTTTGTTTGAACTAAGAGTATGCAAAACAAAATAACCATCGTATGCTGACATCTGAGGTTTTGTAAATGAAAAACCATCGGATTGCTGTGAGTCCAATGAAAATTTCTCAACAAATACCTTGGTTTCCTTCGACTGGCATCCCGCCAGAACCACCAATAACGCAACAATGGCCAGCGATACAATTTTTTTCATTTTCCCCCCCCGAAGTCTTTTTACATTTATCCTCTGAAAATCCTGTTTGCAATTGGGGATACCCAGATGATATTGGCATAACCACCCTTGTTTGCTTTGATCGCACTCCAGAATGCGGTTCCATAGAACATAACCAGCATGCCCATCAGACCGTACTGGTAGACAAAGAAAACATTCTGAGGCCCCGTGAACTGGCCGACGCCCTGGTAAATCAGATACCAGAGCAAAAGAACCAGGGCCATTACGACTCCGTTTATAACAGACGACACTGCATGCTTGCCGGCAAACCGGTTTCCTCTGACAGGCTCGAACACTCCGAACATTACAAGCACTCCGACAAGCCCCATCGTGGCGTGTGAAAGGACTGAAAAAAGTCTGGAATCTTCGTTGATTTCCGGCCTTGGTGCTGGTTGCTGGGCAGTGGTTTTATCTATCTCGTTCATGTGCAGATTCTATAGAAACCATCTTTATTGGTCAAGCCTTGACAAATAGGAATACAGCATTGACAAAAATTTAATGGGCCTCTTTACTCTGTTTT
This sequence comes from uncultured Caldisericales bacterium, assembly GCA_964472265.1. Taxonomy (GTDB): domain Bacteria; phylum Caldisericota; class Caldisericia; order JAAYUI01; family JAAYUI01; genus JAGNLA01. The sequence continues at coordinate 9,884 of CAYYJO010000052.1, forward strand.
AACCGTTGAAACCCTTTGATTTCCACTTGACTGCTAGTTTTTTAGAAAATACAATCTTGTTTGTGTGTAAAGCATTATTTCTAAAAAAGCTTGACAATTATTATTTGTTGAAAGGGGTGATTTTGTGAGTGAGCAGAAAGACGCCGCCACCATCCCGGTAAAAGCCTTAAATCCCAACTTCAAGTACGAGGTTGCTGGCCTTGCCGGTGGTGAACGCATCAAAAGCTGTTTCCAGTGCGGTACCTGCACAGCCTCCTGTCCGGTAAGAGCAACCGATGAGAGTTACAATCCAAGAAAAATCATCAGAATGGTGCTTTTGGGCATGAGAGACGAAGTGTTGGGCAATGAACCCATCTGGTTGTGTACCTATTGTTACACCTGCCAGGAACGCTGTCCACAGGATGTCGGCATTACAGACCTTATGTTTGCGCTCAAAAATCTGGCAACACGCGAGGGTCACATGCATCCTTCATACACTCCACAGATAGACGTGCTGGCAAACTTTGGCAGGATGTACGAGGTCTCCGATTTCGACAACAAAAAGAGAGCAAAGATGGGACTTCCTGCCCTCGAAAACAAGAAGGAATTCATCGAGGCCGTTCTTGTGTCAAACGATCTTAAGAAGGAGGCCAAGTGATGAAGTACGCTCTCTTTCTAGGCTGCACCATACCTGCACGCGCTCTCCACTATGAGCTTTCTGCAAGGAAAGTCGCCGAGAAGCTCGGAATAGAACTTGTCGACATGCCTGGCGCCTCATGCTGCGGCATGCCAATGGTCAACGTCAACAGGCACGCCTCAATGGTCATGTCAGCCGGAGCGCTGGCACAGGCCGAAGAGATGGGTCTCGACATTGTCACCCTCTGCTCTGCCTGCAACTCAACCCTCTCGGAAGTTTCTGAACACCTCAGACACAACAAGGCGGAACGTGAAAAAATCAACGCCGAACTTGCCAAGATTGGCAAAAAAGGCTACAAGGGCGAAGCAAAAGTCATCCACTTCACAAAGCTCCTGGCTGAAAAAGTTGGCCCGGCAGGCATCAAGGAAAAGGTTGTAAAGTCGCTCAAAGGCGCGACCTTCGTCACCCACTCCGGCTGCCACTATCTCAAGCCATCAGAAGTGTTTGGCAAGTTTGACAATCCGGAAGCCCCCGTCACTCTTAACGAACTGGTCAAGGCAACTGGCGCAACCGTCAAAACAATCGCCAACCCGAACGAATGCTGCGGCGGCGGTATCCTTGGCATCAAGGAAAACACGGCCGTTTCAATCGCAGCCAGCAAACTCGACAGGATCAAACAGTATGCAGGCGACGTTGACGGACTCGTCCTTCACTGCCCGTTCTGCAACATCCAGTACGAGGCTCACCAGAAGAAGCTCGAGCGTGACACCGGAAAGGCAATTGACATTCCGGTTCTCTTCCTCCCGCAGATTCTTGGACTCGCACTTGGCATTCCCGATGCCGATCTCGGCTTCTCACAGCACAAGATCAAGCCGAAATCATTGCTTGAAAAGTTCGCTCCGGCTCCGGCAGCCGCGGCACAGTAGGAGGGGCGATGGAAAAATACAAATACGTCATCGTAGGTAATGGAATCGCCGGACTCAGAGCAGCCGACACCATCCGCCTCCACGACAAGGAAAACCAAATCCTGATCATCTCCGAAGAGCCTTATCTCAGCTACTCCAGACCGCTCATCTCATATCTGATCGGCGGAGAGACCACTCAGGAAAAGATGTACTACCACGACAAAGACTGGTACGACAAGAGAAACATAAAACTCATGCTCGGACAGCCGGTCGTCAAGTACATGCCGATTGAAAACAAAATCGCCCTAAACGACGGAACTGAAATCGCTTACGAAAAGCTCCTCGTTGCAACAGGCGGAAAGACACAGATCCCTGACACGCCTGGCGCAAACCTTCCAGGCGTATTCACCTTCACACACCTTGGCCCAACCCTCGAGATCATGGAGATGATCAAACAGGGCAAGATCAAAAGGGCTGTCGTGGTCGGTGGCGGACTCGTCGGTCTAAAGGCCTGCCAGGGTCTCGTTGATGCCGGAGTTGACGTAACATGCGTCATCTCCTCAGGACAGATCATGAGCCAGCTTCTGGACGAAACCGCAGCATCAATTGTCAAGAGGAGACTCGACCGCAAAGGAATCAGAATCATCCTCAACACTTCTGTTACCGCAATCACCGGCAACGGCAAGGTTGAAGGCGTGGTTCTGGAGTCTGGCGACGAACACGAAACAGACATCGTCGTTCTGGCAAAAGGCGTCGCTCCTGACCTCAAGTACATCAAAGGCACCGAAATCAAGTGCGGATCAGGCATTGTCGTCGACAAACACATGAGAACAAACATACCCAATGTCTGGGCTGCAGGCGACTGCACCGAGACCTACGAGGAATCGTTCGGCAGATCGACAACAAACCTGGTCTGGCCAAGGGCTTCCGAACAGGGACAGGTTGCCGGACTCAACATGGTCGGCATCCCAAAGGAATACCGCGGCTGGTTCTGGATGAACTCGTTCCAGTTCTACGGCCTCTCCTGCATCAGCATCGGAGATGTTAGGCCAACCGGCGGATCCCACGAAGTGATGATCTCCCAGAACATAAAGGAAGGCCTGTATCGCAAGGTTGTCATCCAGAATGACAGGATTGCCGGCGCCCTCTTCGTTGGAAAGATCGCCACAATCGGAACCATCAACGGTCTGGTCAAAAAGCAGATCACAATAAAAGGACACAAGGAAGAAGTGCTTGAAGACAAACTCGCACTTCTGATCTTCTAGGAGGCTTGGAGAAATGAAAACTATCCTAGTGGATTTTGAAAAGTGCGTTGGATGCAGGCTCTGTGAAAGGGCATGCCTCAAGAAGCACTCTGCTGACACCAACGGCGAAGGCATAGAGAAGGAACTCACAAAACAGAGGGTTCATATCGAACTGGCCGGAACAAGGCCATATCCGCTTCGCTGCCGTCATTGCGACGATGCCCAGTGCGTTACGGCCTGCATGACAGGCGCAATGCACTATGACACTGAAACCGGCATGGTCAACATTGACTATGACAAGTGCATTGCCTGCTGGATGTGCGTTATGAACTGCCCGTACGGCGGAGTCCTTCCAAACGAAGACTACACGCATGTTCTCAAGTGCGACCGCTGCCTTGACCTCGATGTGCCGGCATGCGTTGAAGCCTGCCCGAAGGACGCCCTCATTTTCGAAGAAGTCGAGATGAGAGACGACAACCTTTGCGTTGGCTGTGGTCTCTGCGTCGAAGTCTGCCCGTTTACGGCCATCACAATGGTTCAAACAGAGCGCGGTCTCAAATCGAGAACAAACCGTGATCTGTGCAGGGGATGCTCACTTTGTGCAACCTCCTGCCCGTATGGCGCGATCTTCATGAACTTCCACACCACCGACAAGCTGACCGACCACGTCAGGGAAGTCATTGAGAGCTTTTAAGGAGGACAGATGGCAGATACTAAAAAAAGATATGTACCAAAAGTAGTGGCGTTTGTCTGCAACTGGTGCTCCTCGGCCTCAGGCGATCTCGTTGGCCCGGTCAGAACACCCTACAAGGGAATCTCCAAGATCGTCAGGGTCATCTGCTCAGGCAGAATCCTTGCCGACAACATCCTTGAAGCCCTTGAGATGGGAGCCGATGGAGTTTTTGTCGCCGGATGCTCACCGCTTGAGTGCAACTACAGGACAGGCAACCTCATCGCCCAGAGACGCGTTCACTTTGCCCAGAACCTCCTCAGTTTTGCAGGTTTTGATCCAGGCAGGGTTGAGCTCTCTCTCGGCTTCCTCCAGCTGATCGCCGATCCGCTGGATAAATTCAGGAACAAGGTCTTCTCACTGGGTCCATTGGGAACCGCAGCGTCTGAAGCCCTCACCCCTGAAGAGACAAGACATCGCATCTGCTGTGCCAGAAAAGTCACCAACGATCCGGAAATCGGCTGGTTGGTCGGCAAGGAACCAAAGCTCACGATCTCCGGCAACACTTACAACGAGACCATTTCAGCAGAGCAGTTTGATGAGATGATCCTCAATTCAATCGAGGACAAGTACAACCTCTACCACGTCCTCTCAACAATTGAAAAAGTTCCGATGACCATACCTCAGATTGCTACCCAGGCTGGCATGCCTGAACCAAAGGTGTTCAGTCTTGTTCAGCTTCTCGAGCATAAGGGAATGGTCCATGAGGCTGGCATGTCCGGCAGATACTTCCAGTACATTCAGGCCTGAAAGGAGCTGGGACTAGATGGACACTAAAAAGAACGTAAAAGGCGCTGGTTCAGTCCTGGTTGTCGGCGGTGGCATCGGAGGAATCCAGACATCGCTCGACCTGGTGGAAGCCGGCTTCCATGTTTACATGGTCGAAAAATCTCCCGCAATCGGCGGAGTCATGGCACAGCTTGACAAAACCTTCCCAACCAACGACTGCTCCATGTGCATCCTGTCGCCAAAACTCGTTGCATGCGGAAGAAACCAGAACATCGACATCATCCCGAACGCCGAAGTGGCAAAGATCACTGGCAGACCGGGTG
>CAYYJO010000053.1:0-14246 GCA_964472265.1 uncultured Caldisericales bacterium
GAGGCGGCGCCGCCGCTCCTCCTGGGCATCAGCCATACGGTCTGAAGGTTGTCCAAGTTGCACCAAAGCTGGTTGCTGTGACGAAGAGGATCAAGGCCAGGAAAACTGCTGGAAGTATTTTCTTCATAAACTGTCTCCTTTCCGCCTTATCAAGGCGAGTAATTGACTACCAGTATCATCATAACCAAATACATGTCAATACCTTCCGGGGTTTCATTGTTTTAATGCACGGTGATTGAAAAATTGTTTATTTCATGCTTTTGGGGTTGCGGTATTGACGATATTCGTATAATTTTCGGATTACTGGTATATTAATCAAATCATAATTGAAACGCATAAAAATTTTAGATTGTGTTAATCATTTCACTTTTTTATAAAAATAATTGCATATAATGAGAAATGTGACTAATAAAAGTGTTGTTATAATCGTTCTTGATGGCCTAGGAGTCGGAACTACTCCTGATTCATATCTTTTTGGCGATCAGGGCGCACACACATTAAAAAGTGTGACTGACAACGGAAATTTGCCAATTCCATCGCTAAAGAAATTTGGGCTGTACAATCTTTTGGATCAAAACGTCGACTCTCTTGCATCATGGGGCAGGATGCTCCCACAATCTCATGGAAAATCCACCGTTGAAGGCCATTGGGAGATGATGGGGCAAGTCAAAAAAGTCCCTTTTCAGACTTTTCCTGATGGGTTCCCCAAGGAGCTGATTGACGAATTCAGCGCAAAAATTGGCCGTGGGTGCCTTTATGGCAAACCTGGTTCCGGTACGGAATTGATTGCCAGATATGGAGCCGAACACAAGGCAACCGGAAAGCCGATTGTCTACACTTCCGCAGATTCGGTCTTTCAAATTGCTGCCCATGAAGACATCATCCCTGTTCAGGAGCTTTACCAGCAGTGTATGGTTGCAAGGGAAATTCTGGATAAAAACTACGATGTGGCCAGAGTTATCGCCAGACCTTTTATTGGAAATGAAGGAAATTTCGTAAGGACTTCAAGGCGCAAGGATTACATCCAGTCCACACCTGAAGAGAACACGCTATCGATCCTCAAACACAACGGCATACCGTTTTCTGCTGTTGGTCGGATAAAGGATCTTTTTGGCGCTTACGCTGATGATTCGGTTGAGACAATCAACAACCTTGATGGCCTGGATTATACAAGGATGTTTAGGCAGCAAAGACACGGTTTGGTTTTTGCAAACCTTGAAGATTTTGACATGAATTTTGGACACAGGAGAGACAAGACCGGATTTTCTGAGTGCCTCTGCCTTTTGGACATCGAATGGTCAAAATTCACGCTTTCAATGGGCAACAATGACCTGCTTCTGGTTGTTTCCGATCATGGAAACGACCCGTGCCTGACAGTCCATACCGATCACACCAGGGAATACACAATGCTTCTGGCCTGCATCAAGGGTTACAGGGGTGTAAGCCTGGGAGACAGGAAAATGGTTGATGTTGGCGCAACTGTGCTTGATTTTTTTGACATAAAGCCGAATGTTGGAGAATCTTTCCTCGACTTGGTGAAATCACAAAAACGCATTCACGTCAGTTGATTAAAGCAACTTCCCTGAACAAAAAAATCCCCGGCAAAAACCGGGGATTTTTAGATGGCAGGTTTATCTAAGCCTTGCGATCATCTCGTCATGTGTGAGCTTTGACAGCTCCATCACTTTCTGAAGATCGAGCCCCATCGCCTTTGTCAAGCGCTCGCCATAATCCTTGTCCGCAAGGTAGCAGTGGGTTGCGTGGCGATACTTGATGTTTTCTGTGGCAGAAGCTATGTTCCTGGCTGTGTTCTCGATGAGCAGGGCTTTTTTGTCCTCGGTCATCAGTCTGTACAAATCACCTGGCTGGTAGTAGACATTGTCTGACTGTTCAGCCCTTGGGTTGTGATGGTGGATGTCGCCTTCATGCCGGAGCGGTGGCTCCATGAAGCTGTTGTCATCCTTCCATTCATCGTACATGTTTGGTTCATAACCCTTGGCTGCACCGTAATTGCCGTCCACCCTCATCTGACCGTCGCGGTGATAGCTGTGAACCGGGCACTTTGGCCTGTTGACCGGAATAAGGGAGTGATTGACTCCGAGGCGGTACCTGTGTGCGTCGCCATAGGAGAAAAGCCTGCCCTGAAGGAGTTTGTCCGGTGAGATGCCGATGCCTGGCACGATGCTTGCCGGTGTGAAGGCTGCCTGCTCAACGTCTGCAAAATAGTTCTCAGGGTTTCTGTTAAGTTCAAGGATCCCAACCGGTATGAGCGGGAAGTCCTTGTGGCTCCATATTTTTGTTATGTCGAAGGGGTTTTCCTTGTGATCCCTTGCCTGCTGCTCTGTCATGACCTGGATGTGCATCATCCATTTTGGGAAGTCACCGCGCTCTATTGACTCAAAAAGATCCCGTTGGTGACTTTCACGATCCATTCCAACGAGTTTTTCAGCTTCTTCATCAGTCAGGTTTTTGATTCCCTGTTGCGTTTTGAAGTGGAACTTGACCCAAACCCGTTCGTGTTTGTCGTTGATGAGGCTGAAGGTGTGGCTGCCGAAACCGTGCATGTGGCGATAAGTTGCCGGTATGCCCCTGTCAGACATAACGATTGTGACCTGGTGAAGGGCTTCAGGGATGAGCGTCCAGAAATCCCAATTGTTCTGAGCTGAACGCATGTTGGTTTTTGGGTCTCTTTTGACTGCATGGTTGAGGTCAGGGAATTTCAAAGGATCGCGTATGAAAAAAACTGGTGTGTTGTTCCCCACGAGATCCCAGTTGCCCTCTTCGGTGTAGAACTTGAGCGCAAAACCCCTGATGTCCCTTTCGGCATCAGCCGCCCCACGTTCGCCGGCAACGGTTGAAAACCTTGCAAAAACATCCGTTTTCTTGCCTATTTCTGAAAAGATTTTTGCCTTTGAGTATTTGGTTATGTCGTTGGTGACGGTGAAACATCCGAATGCGCCGCTTCCTTTTGCGTGCATCCTTCGTTCCGGGATCACCTCCCTGTCAAAATGCGCCAGTTTTTCAAAGAACCAAACATCGTTCATTACCAGAGGGCCTCTTTGGCCGGCAGTCAAAATGTTCTGGTTATCAGCAACCGGAGCGCCGTTTTCAGAAGTCAGCTTCTTTTGTTTGTCCTCCATTGTTCTTCCTACAAAAAATTTGCAATACAATTATACCAGATTTTACCCTTTGTAAATCCAGTTGGTTCTGGGCTTTGGTTCCCAGGGAGGTAGCACGAAAAGATGAAGTGGGAGCTTGGTTAGACCAATATCCTGTCCGCCAAGTTGTGAATCGATCTCTTTGCTGATTCCGGTGAACAGTATTGGCAGATTCATTTCTTTTGATGCATCTTTGACAATTTTGAGGCCTGACAGAAAGTCGTCAAGCGTTGTCTGTTCCTTCAGGTGTGGATTGGCCACGATGGAGGTGAAGCGCGTGTGTGCTGCAAAGGCAATTTCAGATGCTGTTCTTATGATTTGTTTGACTGATCCCATGAACGGTCTGTATGGGTTGATAACGAGCGTGAATTCAAACTCTTCAGGCTCAAGCCTGCCAACGATTTGCGCAATGGTTGTCGATCCCTGCTTGTCTCCACCCACGTCAAAAACGAGGGCTTTTGAAGTGTCAGCAATCCAGTGGAAGATGTGAGCCGGAACAATTGGCATGTCGGCGTAGGCGACAGGCCCTTCAGGCGTGAGGACTTCCAGGCCTGATTTTCTGATCTCGTCGGCGACGTCCCTGACTCTGATGTAAGGTTTGACAACATCAAAATCAAGCAAGGCCACCTTTTCACCGTTCAGGTGTCTCATAATTGCTGAATTTATCGATATTTCAGTCTTGCCCGATCCGATTGGGCCGACAAAAAACTGTATTCTCTTAGCCATGGTTTGTTATTGATCCTATCAGTGTTGAAATTCCGTCAAAAGCTGGAACGACAATTGGTTTTGCTATGAATGCCGTGTGCGATGTTATGTCTTCGATCAGTTTTTCATCGCCAGCAAGCGGTCCTGTAAACGCTATGCCATCAGGTTTTCCGCACCTTGCAGCCATTCTGCCGATGTATTTTGCGATCTGGTAAACCATCGCCTCGTAAACGGTCTTTGCCTTTGAGTCGCCTTTTGCAATCATCCCCCTGACCCCCTGAAGGTCAGATGTGCCAAGGTGAGCGAACAGTCCTCCAACCGTGCGTACTTTTGAGAGCAGCGCCTCAATGTCGAATTTGCCGGAGAGAGCCATCTTGTAGACGCACCTTTGATGAAAGAAGCCTGATCTTGTCGGAGTCATAGGGCCTTCGCCATCCCAGGAATCGTTCATGTCCATCAGAGTTTCATTCTTCCAGGATGCGATCGTGATTTCACCTTCGGAGAGGTAGCAGGTTACAGAAGCGTTTTTTGAACCTGTCGCCATTTCAATCCGGTTTCTTGCCAGGAAATGATCGAGTGAATGCCCCACCATCTTTCTTTCAATCTGAGGAATGCCGGAAAGTCTCATTGTTTCTGGAAGGATGTCGTATGTGAGCGGGAAAGAATTGATCATCTCTTTTGCACCGATGGAGGCAAGGATGATTGTCCCGTAGTTTGTCTTGTCATACCCGTACTTTGCCTGGCAGACTTCATCCACAATGTCAGGCGTCAGGTTTGTGATGTGTTTTGACGTTGGTCTGAGCATGCCGTAGCAGGTTACGCCCATGTCAACGCTTTCAATGTCCAGAGTTGAACAGATGGTCTCGACTGATCCACCGACTGAGCAACTGCAGTCAGGGTAAGGAATGTTTGCCGTGCCGACAAGCCGATCGTTTGAATGCCAGCCGATTGTTATATCCTTTTCGCCGGGGAAAACTGCCAGAATGTTCATGGATTTCCTTTCTTTGCTGCCTCGGGGTGGTCAACGAAATGATTTTTTGCCGTGATGATCAATGAATGAGCCAGTTCCCTGTACTCATCAGCGAGCAGCTTGTCATCAAAAGGCCCCCAGGCATCGATTTCAATATAGCCGAGATCGAGTGGAATGTCGACCCTGAGGTTGAAGTTGTGAGCGCTTGGGATGTTTATTTCAGCCTCTTCCCATCTGGCTTTGACGCCCTGAAAGTAGACAAATTCTGACTTTATCAGCTTGAGGGCAGGATTTGTAGGGAATGGTGCAAGATTTTCATCAAACTGGCCTTCCTTGATCTTGTTGAAGGCGTAGGAACTTACTGTGAAGCCGTACTGAAGCTCCATTTCATCGTTTGCGTTTTTTATCTCGACTGGCGCAAGTGTGAATAGGGCAAAGGTATAGGCGTTTTTGACATCCAGAAGCTGTCCCGGATATTCAAAGACGACCCATTTCTTGTCATGATCGATTTTGAAAAACGGCGTATCGTAAGCTACTGTCTCAACTTTTCCGCACGACGCCAGAAGTGCAAGGCTAATGAGGATAGGAAAAATACGTTTCATTGGTAACCACCACGCTCCTTACCGATTGTCTTATGCTTGACGGCTCACCCTTGCACACGGCTTCAACCCTCATCTCACCGCGATCAAGCGGAAGGGTCAGATAAACCCTCCAGCCGTCCTTTGTTTGAATTTCACTGTACCAGACTTTGTTGTTCCCAAGAATCTGTGGTTCAGAAATAACTATCTTGTCGCCCGGATTTCCTGTAACAACCTCTCTTGCAGGCTGATCCTTCATCGAATACTGATCCTTCGACCATGCAATGGTTATGCTGTCTGTGTCAGATTCAAACCTGAGCAGGTTTTTTGTCTCTTTTTTCAGCTCAAACCCCGGTGGAACCGTGAACTCAAAGAAAGCAGCCTTGAACATGACCCACTTTGAAGCCCCGCAGGAAACGAGAATCAGACAAAACGCAATCAGTATTTTCCTCATTTTGCCCCGAAGAATTTTTTGTTTGTGATTTCAATTGTTGCAACAGAGTTTCTAACGTCTTCAAGCATTGCCTTGTTTGGCATGATCGAGGCAAGGATGTCTATTGCTCCGCCATCAAGCGGGATTGCAACGTGGTAGAGCCAGCGCAGTTCGGATTTTTGTGTGGAGTCCAGCTGGACAATCGTTTCCTCCCAGCAAAGAATTCCACCAAAAGATTTGTCGCCTTCAGAAATCTTGTGGGCTCCGTCGGGAAGGGTTCCGATGCCAAGCGAGTTGGTGGCCTGGGATTCCCTGTAGCTTCCTGAATGCCAGTTGATGGCCATGTAGCCTTTTGCGCCAGTCATCTGGCCAATCTGGGTCAGTTCCTTTGGCTCGGTTGAGAGCACCATTTTGTCGGGGATGATGTCAGTGAGCTTGCATTCGCCGAAGCCGTCTGGCCCGCGCAACGTGAAGAAGCCTGCATCGACCTTTGCCCTGCAGCCGGCCAGAAGAACAACGGCAACCATGGCCAAAAATAGTTTTTTCACGGGCTTCAGTTTACCATGCCAGCGTTAAGGGTTCAATATCAAAGAACAATAATCTTTTTGAAAGTCAGTACTATATAAGTATACAATTATTAGCCTAACTTCTTCAATTCTCTTTCAACATAACCTACTTCATGGTTGATCCAATTTCGAACAAATTCAAGATATTTATAAGGATCATCTTTCCATGTAAAAAAACCTAGATTCGCATTTTTATCAGATGAATATGTGCATACACTATATTTCTCTTTAATATCAGGCGGAATGTTAATATTTGTATCCCCACAAGCTTTATCTGTGTATTCTATTTCTAAAGAAACTTCGCTTACCCCAAAAGTTGGAGCATCTTCCTCTGCCCTTTTCTTATATATGCCATTATCTAGTTTTGTTTTAAAGTTCTTGAGCTGACCCAAATATCTTTGCAACATTTCAATGTCAAAAGCATTTTTATTTACTTTTATTGGTGTTTGTTTTATCACTTGTTTTTCAGTTTTTTTGTTCTCTGTTTTTATTTTAGGCTGTTCTGTTTTTGTTTCTTGCTTAGGTTTTTCAGTTTTAACTACAGTCTGAGGTTCTTCTTTCTTTTCAATAGGTGATGTAGATACTACAGGATTTTGTTTTTTTTCAGGTACAATGTCAATCGGTTTCGATGTACAATTCGACAACGAAAAAAGTATTATTAGTAAAGCTGTGATTACCTTTAAACTGCTCATATTCAACCCCTCCTTGTTTTTATGAACATTAGACGAGTTATAAAAAACCTCTACAACTTCGGTTCCAGCTCCATGTAAACTTTTTTAACGCCTTTTATTTTGGAGACAAGCGCTTCGGCTGCGATGATCTCTTTGGTGGTTGCTGCATAGCCCTTCAGGAAAACGTGGCCGTTTACAACGACCGGATTGATATCACGGGCGCGAACATCCTTTGACTTCCTGATCTCGTCTATTATCCTGACTTTCAGCTCGTCGTCAGGGTTGACGCCTTCCGACTGAAGCCTGATGCCGTTTTCAACACCTTTTACGCCCGGAACCCTGAGGATCATGTCTGAGGCGATTTTTATCGAGCCTTTGTCCTTTGCGTTGCCGGTGAGGAACACCTTGCCCGACTTGACCACAACCTGGAGGTGCCATATCTGGATTTTGCTCTCGTTGCCAAGGGCGAGCATGGATGCGTTTGCAAGGTCGATGTCCGATCTTGCCTGCGGAACCCTCATCTGGTCAAGCACTTTTTTGACCCCCATGCACTCTTTGCCAAGGTCGATGATGGCGTCTCTGGCGTGAACCGAGCTTGCAGTTCCGAAAATTGAGAGGTTGCCGCCCTTGCTTGAGCCTGAAACCTTTGTTTCGTTTGGCATGTACCTTAAAAGCATTTCCCTGAATGCGTCTTCGATCTCTTCGTCTGAGACAGTTGTCTTTGCTGACTTTTCGAGCTTTATGGCGCCCCAGCCCGGGATGCTCTGAAGCTCGTTCATGACCTTGCTCTTTTCCTTTTCGTCCATGAGTGGGAGGGCAAGTCGTATGGTGTTGCCTGACTCCCTGACGCTGAAACCTTCCAGTTTTCTCTTTTCAAGCAGTTCCGTCAGTTTCCTGGCGGTCTTCTTAAGCTCGCTTCCGTCGCTCTGTCTTGAATTTTGAAGGCCCTTTGCGTCTCTTCTGTTCATGATCCTCCTTGGAATTTGAATAATTTCAGGCCATCGCCCGATCCGATTATTTCCTCTCCTGCCCTTTCAGGATGCGGCATCATTCCGACCACGTTTCCTTCAAGGTTGCATATTCCTGCTATGTCGGCCACCGATCCGTTGGGATTGAGGCCATTGTACCTAAACACCACCTGGTCGTTTTCAAACAGCTTGTCCAGCCCCCTGGTGTCAATATAGTACTTTCCGTCTCCGTGGGCAATGGGCACGCGGAGCTTCGAACCGACCAGAATATGCTTTGTGAAAGGTGTTCTCGACGTTTCACAGTTGAGGGTCACCCATCTGGATTCAAACTTCAGCGTGTTGTTGCGAAGGAGCGTGCCAGGGAGCAGTCCGGCTTCGGTGAGAATCTGGAAACCATTGCAGATACCGATGACAGGGCCACCGTTTTTTGCAAACGCCATGACTTTTTCCATGACAGGCGAGAACTTTGCGATGGCGCCACACCTTAGGTAGTCACCATAGCTGAAACCGCCTGGAATGATGATCATCTGGGCGCCGTTGAGGTCTTCGGATTTGTGCCATATTGGGAATGACTCGTTGTTTGAGACGTTGCCTGCAGTCCAGAGAGCGTCTGAATCGCAGTTGCTGCCAGGGAATATTACTACGCCGACTCTCACGCCGGCCTCACCGTGAACACTTCCATGACAGGGTTGGCCAGGAGTTTTGAAGCCATGCTGTTTGCCTTGGCAATGGCCTCTTCCTGTGACATTGCCTCAACCTCGATGATGATGGATTTTCCGATTCTGACGCCTTTGATGCCAGTGAATCCGAGGCGTTCAAGAGCGTTTCCGACTGTTTTGCCCTGTGGGTCGAGGATGTCCGGCTTGAGCTGGACTGTGACTTCAATTCTGTGATTCATTGATCCTCCTGATTACTTCCTTGTAGGCTTCCATGACTCCGCCCATGTCGCGCCTGAAGCGATCCTTGTCCATCTTTTCGTTTGTGTTTGTGTCCCAGAGCCTGCAAGTGTCGGGTGACCACTCGTCGGCAAGGATGACCTCGCCATGATAGTCGCCGAACTCGAGCTTGAAATCCACGAGCCTGAGGTTGATCTTGAGGAAGAAATCCTTCATGGCCTCGTTTATTTTTTTTGATAGCTCAACAATGCGGTCGAGCTGTTTTTCTGTGGCCCAGTCGAAGGCGAGGATGTGCTCCCTGCAAACGAGTGGATCGTGAAGGCTGTCGTCCTTGAGGTGGAACTGGATGATTGGCTGTTTTATGACTGTCCCCTCGGCGATGCCTGTCATCTTGGAAAGCGAGCCTGCGACAATGTTTCTCATGACCACTTCGATGGGGATGATTTTCACTTTCTTGCAAAGGTGGATTCTTGGTGGCTGGAATTCGACAAGGTGTGTAGGGATGCCCTTTTTTTCTAGATACTTGAAAACGACGTTGCTGATTTCAGCGTTTATGACGCCCTTGCTGTCCATTGAGTCACGCTTTGTGCCGTCAAAAGCGGTGAAATCATCCTTGAACTCCACGATCACAAGATCGGGATTGTCCGATTCAAAGAGCGCCTTTGCCTTGCCTTCATAGAGTTTTTTCATGGTTCCTCCAGATTTCTAAGGAATATGTCATCGATGTATCGAAGATAGAATCCAACGTCGAAGATGGCGTTTATGTCGCCCTCGTCGAGGAATCTCCTCACTTCCGAATCTGTCAGGCACGCATCCTTCAGCGGTGTTCCGCCTCTTGATGCCGGTATGGCCAGTCTTTGAACGATGCCGTAAGCCTGGTCTCTGCCGACTCCCCTGCTCATGAGCGCCACAAGCAGCCTGCCGGAGAATATTGCTCCGCCCGTCATCTCCATGTTCTTTGCCATTCGCTCTTTGTTGACCACAAGATTTGCCACAATTGAGTTCATCTTGCGGGTCATGTAGGCTGCAAGGATTGAAGAATCAGGCAGGATTACTCGCTCAACTGACGAATGGGAGATGTCCCTCTCGTCCCAGAGCGCAACATTCTCAAGCGCCACGAGTGCGTTTGCACGCAGGATTCTTGCCAGTCCGCAAAGCTGCTCGGAAGTCTTTGGATTTTTCTTGTGAGGCATAGCCGAGGAACCGGTCTGGCCGGCTTTAAACGCCTCTTCAACCTCACCGATTTCTGTCCTCTGCAATGTCCTCAGTTGGGTTCCGATCCTGTCGATTGTTGCGCCAAGCTGTGCGATTGCCAGCATAAATTCGGCATGGCGGTCGCGTGAGATGACCTGTGTTGCCACAGGGTCAGGTTCGAGTCCGAGGAGTTCACAAACGATCTGTTCAAGGTCTGGGTGAAGGTTTGCATAAGTGCCGACTGCTCCGCTCATCTTGCCGACGCGGTTGTTGTTTATTGCGTTTTCAAGGCGCTTTTTGTCGCGCCTGAGCTCCTGATAAAACGAGAGGAGTTTGAGTCCGAAAGAGATTGGTTCGGCATGGATTCCGTGAGTCCTTCCCATTTCGGGTGTGTGCTTGAACTCAACGGCTCTGGTCTTCATTGTGGCTATGAGTTTGTCTAGCTCTGCCAGGATAATCCTGCCGGCTTCCACAATCTGCATTGATGTGGCTGTGTCGAGGATGTCCGACGATGTTGCGCCCTTGTGAATGTAGCAGGACTGTTCGGGGACGGTTTCGCCGAGAGCGTTTACGAAGGCCACCACGTCGTGGTCGGTGATCCGCTCAAGCTCGTCTACACGCTCGATTGTGAAAGTCATTCTGTCTTTGATGATTTTGAGTGAATCCATCGGGATTTCACCGAGTCTGCACCAGGCTTCACACAAGGCCACTTCAACATCTTTCATCAAGTCAAACCTGTGCTGTCTTGTCCAAACCTTTTCGGCTTCAGGCAAAGAGTACCTTGAAATCATCATCCTCTCCTGATTGTCTGGGTTTCGTCCGGGCCAACGCTCACGATCCTGACCGGAACGCCGGTGAAGTTTTCGATGAATTCGACATAATCCCTTGCCTGTTGGGGAAGGTCGCTGTATTTTCTGCAATCTCCAACTTCCGTCTCCCATCCCGGGATTTCGTCGTAGATTGGAGTTACGTTGTCCAAAACCTCGGCATCGTTGTGGAAATCAGTGATGAGTCTGTTTCCCAGCCTGTAGGCTGAGCAAACCTTGATTGTTTTGAAGGCTCCAAGAACGTCCAGCATTGTTATGACAATCTCGGTGACTCCTGAAAGTTCAACGCTGTACTTGAGGGCGACAAGATCGAGCCATCCACAGTGCCTTGGTCTGCCTGTCGATGCGCCGTACTCGTTGCCTCGTTTTCTGATCAGTTCGCCAGTCTCGTTGTCCTGGATGGTTGGCATCGGGCCTCGACCAACACGGGTTTGGTACGCTTTCACAATGCCGATGATGTCGGAGCATTTTGAAGGAGCGATTCCAAACACGGAAAGACCTGAGGACGGAACGCAGGAAGAAGAGCTGACGTAGGGGTATGTTCCGTGGTCAATGTCCAGCAGGATGCCCTGGTTGCCTTCAAGGAGCATTGTTCCGCCTGCATTGACAACGTCTGTTGCAAGCCTTGTCGTGTCTGCTAGAAGTGGGAGAATCCTGTCCCTGACCTTCATGACCGGATCAATCACCTGCTCGATTGCAAGCGGTTCGGCCTTGTAAAGGTCGACAACGATCTTGTTCTTCATGTCCAGGTTTCTGGCAATCAGTTCCCTGAATCCCTTTTCATCCTGAAGGATACCTGCCCTGATGCCGATTCTGTTGGCTTTGTCGGCGTAAGTCGGGCCAACTCCCTTGAGCGTTGTTCCTATTGATTTTGATCCCCTGGAGGCTTCATCGAGCTTTTCAAGGTATCTGTTGTATTCGAGGATGAGATGCGCCCTGTCTGAAAGGAAGAGCCTTCCTTTTGTGGGCTTGCGCTTTTCAACTTCATCCAGTTCAGTGATCAGGCCGATTGGATCGATGACTGTGCCTGGGCCGATGAGGGCTTTTGGCTTGTCCGCCATGATGCCTGCCGGAATGACATGCAATACTGTTTTGACTCCACCGGAAACGATGGTGTGTCCTGAGTTGGGGCCTCCCGCATAACGGCCGACGAGATCAGAGTCGACTGACAGCATGTGCGTGATTTTACCCTTGGCCTCATCGCCCCACTGCAGTCCACAAATAACTTTAACCGGCATAACAAGCCTCCTAGCTGGTCAATTATAGAGCAAGAACTTGCATGAGGCAACAATATGAAACCGGTTGAACAAACGATTGCAAACGCTGTGACCAGATATTGCCGTAAGTGAATCTTTACTTGATCAGTCCAGCTTTGGGAAGATTCCGTGCGTTTTCTGGTGCTGTGCTATCAGTGAAAGAGCCTCGTCAAGTGAGGAGACAACGACAAGTTTTGTATTTGAAACAAATTTGAACAGGTTGATGATGAACTTGGGTGAAGGTGAATTTGAAACCACAATTGAAAGCTCAGATCGGTGCCTGAAAAGATCGCGCATTTTCCTTGAGTAGTACGACATGTGCGCGTAAGAAATCTTGCCCAGTTCTGAAATATCGGCGATCGTGTAAACCTTGTGGTCGAGGTTGCCCCACTCTTCGGCAGCTTCAGCAACGAGCAGATCAATGTCCATAAGGCATTCCGGTGAGCCTGAAATTTTTGCTATTGCTATATTCTTTTCGCTATCGTACCAACCATGTTTTGATAATGCCATAACCGTCTGCTTTCCAAAAAAATGTGCAACAACAAATCCTAGTAACTTTTATACCGATTGCAAACAGATACTTTAACCTTTTATGTTGGATTAGCCAATATTATTTTAGATAAAACAAATGGATGCTTTTTCAGTCCGGTTTCTCGGTAAAACTGGCAAATGCGATGTACAATGCTTGATTATGAGCCAGAAAGCGGTGGAAACACACCTTCATGAGTTTGCATCTTTTTGATGATTTCTATTGCTTCGTCAACGCTTGTTGCTGTTGTGATCTTGATGCCGGATATGAACTGGTAGAGCTTGACAGTGAATTTGGATTCGATTGAATCGGCGATCATTACTGTGAGTGCAGCCCTTTCTTTTCTGAGTCGCTTCATCCGGTTTACATGGTATGAAACCTTTCCGTAATCGCCTTTTCCTGCTTTTCTAACGTCGCTTATGACATAAACCTTGTGGTTTTGGTTGCCCCAGACTTCCAGGTGTTTTTCGTAGACCTTGTCGAGGTCGCCCTTGTTTAATGGTTGCCCATTGTGTTTCATGATAGCGATGTTTGTTACAGGATCATAGGTGCCATCTACTTCAAAGCACATCAAACCACTCCTTGTCCACGAGCTACATATCCATTCTAAATATAGGGTCAATACGGCTTTCTTTATTCTTGATTTGTGTTAGCCATAAAACATACATCCTGCACAAGCTTTTGGTTCAATACCAGATATATTAGTTTTTAACAATTTATCTAAATAATGATTGGTGCTTGATTTCTGGAATTTAGTGACAAAATGTGGTTTCGCCAAGGTCAAAAAGTATTTTTTTGACAATCTGACTGCCTGCATGGAATCATCCGGCTTTGCCAGTGATTTCCAGATAACTGCAATCAAAGGGATTCCGTACCTCTCGACGTTAGCCGAGGTTTAAAACTCTCTCATCCGGCTTCCAGCCACATTCTCCCCAAACTTCGAGGTGAAGGATACTGTAATTTTTATCTTTGTTTGTCCCCCTTATTAAGGGTGATACAGGGGGATTATATGGCGCTCCCCAAACAATATTTGAGGCATTAATAAACCCTCCGGCACTTCGTGCCACCTCCCTTCATAATGGAGGCAAAAGATATCGTTTTTTCTTATCTTTCTTGTTTATTACCACTTTGAATTATTGAAATCATCTGGCTTTGCCAGTGATTTCCAGATAGGTTTATTCAAGGGGATCAGTTCTTTATCGGCGGAGCCGTTCAAATCGACCTACTTGCTCCGCGATTTCTGGAAAACAGTAGTCAAAGAGAATTTGTACTCCTCAGTGTTAACCGAGGTAAATAAAATACCCCCGGAAAATCCGGGGGTATTGTGCGTGACTATCGAAAGAATTTTGGGATCAGACAAGTCCCTGGTCGATCATTGAGTTTGCGACTTTCCTGAAACCGGCAATGTTTGCGCCCATAACGTAGTTATGCGGCTGGCCGAATTCCTGGGCGGTCTGGTATGCGTTGTCGTGGATCGACTTCATGATGCGCTGAA
>CAYYJO010000054.1:0-14149 GCA_964472265.1 uncultured Caldisericales bacterium
ATGAAGCCTTCGAACTTGGCAACGATTATCTTGGTACAGAGCATCTTCTGCTTGGACTTGTCAGAGAAGGGACAAGCCAGGCAGTCATGGCACTCAGGGAAATGGGTGTCGATTTTGCCTCACTTCGTGATCGTATCGTGACACTCATCAGGGGTGTCAGGAACTCGGCAACCGGACCCATCCAGAAAAGCCACATCGTTCTTTCCGCAAGGGCAAAGAGGGCTTTGGATCTGGCTGAGCGTGAGATGAAAAACCAGAACTCGCAGAAACTCACCCCCGAGCATCTTGTGATAGGCATTCTTTCTGAAGCCGAAGGGCTTGCTGCCAGAATCCTTCGTGACATGGACGTGGATTCAGACCGTTTCAGGGCATCGCTTGACGACAACGGTGAAGAAGGCAATCCAGAATCTGAGGGTGGAAAGAAGAAATCGCTTCTCGAACAGTATTCGAGAGACCTCACCCAGCTTGCAAGGAAAGGCAAGCTTGACCCAACAGTCGGAAGAGTTCGCGAGATTGGAAGGATTATCCAGATTCTTTCGAGAAGAACAAAGAATAACCCGATACTTGTCGGCGATCCTGGCGTTGGAAAAACCGCAATCGTGGAAGGTCTTGCACAAAAGATCATCGATGGTGAAGTGCCCGAAACGCTAAGGGACAAAAAAGTCCTTTCGCTTGATCTGGCATCAATCGTCGCCGGAACCAAGTACAGGGGCGAGTTTGAGGAAAGGGTGAAAGCCATCCTTGACGAAATCAACAAGGCACAGGGCAAGATCATCATCTTCATTGATGAAATCCACACAATCGTAGGTGCCGGCGCAGCTGAAGGGGCAATCGACGCAAGCAACATCCTGAAACCACCGCTTGCAAGAGGAGAACTCCAGTGCATCGGAGCAACAACCCTGACCGAATACAGGAAGCACATTGAGAAAGACCCGGCTCTTGAGCGCAGGTTCCAGATGGTGATGGTGGATGAGCCAACCGTTGAAGACACGATCAAAATCCTGGTCGGAATCGCACCAAGGTATGAAAATCATCACAAAGTCACGGTTCAGCAGGCAGCCCTTGAAGCAGCAGCAAAGCTTTCTGCACAGTACATTTCAGGAAGGTTCCTGCCAGACAAGGCGATAGACCTGGTGGATGAAGCCTGCGCCAAAGTCAGAATCTCGGTTCTCAACCTCCCGCCAGACATAAAGGATCTTGAGTTCAGGAAAAAGGAGCTCAGAAAAGAAAAGTACGACGCCGCAGAATCGCAGGAATTTGAAAAGGCTGCAAAACTCAGGGATGAGGAACGCCAAATCGAAGACCAGCTGATTGTCAAGCGTGAATCGTGGCAAAAAGATGTTGAAGCACTCAATCCTGTCGTAACAGCCGAGGACATTGCTGAAGTTGTTTCGGACTGGACAGGCATTCCAACCACAAGACTGATGCAGGAAGAGCGTGAACGCCTGCTGACACTGGAAAATGTCCTTCATGAGAGGATTATTGGCCAAGATGAAGCGGTTTCGGTCGTCGCCAAATCACTCAGGCGCGCAAGGGTGGGACTGGCAGGAAGAAACAGGCCGATTGGCTCTTTCCTGTTCATCGGCCCGTCAGGTGTCGGCAAAACAGAGCTTGCAAGGGTTCTCGCCTCGCACATCTATGGTTCCGAACGAGCATTGATAAGGGTCGACATGTCCGAGTACATGGAAAAGCACTCTGTTTCAAGGCTTGTTGGGGCACCTCCAGGATACATAGGATTCGATGAGGGCGGGCAGCTCACAGAAAAAGTCAGAAGAAAACCATTCTCGGTCATCCTCCTTGACGAAATCGAAAAGGCTCATCCCGAAGTCTACAACATCCTGCTCCAGATCATGGACGATGGCAGGCTGACAGACTCACAGGGCAGAATGGTCGATTTCAGGCAGACAATCCTGATCATGACTTCAAACGCAGGTACTCAGTGGAAAGAGACAAAATCCCTCGGATTTGCAGCTGATGCCATCGCCAAAACCGACGAAAAGGAAGAGAGCAGGCTGGATGATGCAGTTAAAAAAGCGTTCAGACCAGAATTCCTTGGCAGAATTGACTCGGTCATTCAGTTCAAACAGCTGACAAAGGAAGAACTTGCCAAGATAGCAAAACTCCTGATCGGAAGGCTCAACGAAACGCTCAAGGACGAAGGACTGAAGATCAACCCGACGGACGACGCTTTGAAGGCACTCGTCGAAAAGAGCTACGATCCGAAGCTTGGCGCAAGGCCTCTTGCAAGAGCAATCCAGAACCTTGTGGAAGACCCTCTCGCCGAAAAGACGCTTTCAGGCGAATTTGTGTCGGGTGACACAATTCTTCTCGACCTGAAGGAGAACGATTTGACGCTGAGCAAGAGTTAATGCCCGACAATTGTGCACAAAAACTACCGCCCTTTAGTTTCTAAAGGGCGGTTTTAATTTTATAAACTCATCATGAGATTGCGAAAAATCTTGACATTCATATCGGCCTTCCTTCTTGTCCTGGCTCTGATCCTCAAATGGACAGGTGTTTCAATCTGGATTTACCAATGGTTTTTCTATGGAGCCATAGTTTCCGGCGGTTTTTTTGTAGCAAGATCGGCAATCAGGGGTTTGCTTGAGCAAAGGTTCCTCAACATAAACTTTCTTATGGGCATTGCAGCAGTGGGCGCAATCTTTCTGGGTGAACTTTTTGAAGCGACCATGGTTGTGCTCCTCTTCTCAGTTGCCGAAATCTTTGAAGACGAAGGTTTTGACAGGTCAAGAAGGGCTTTGGAACAGCTTATCGATAATTCACCCAAATTTGCCAACCTTGTAGATGGATCGAGCATAAAGGTTGATCTGGTCAAAGTCGGGCAGGTCGTAACAGTAAAGCAGGGTGAGATGATTCCGCTTGATGGCAAAGTCTCAAAGGGCTCGTCGTCGGTTGACGAAGCTGCGATAACAGGTGAATCCATTCCAAAGGACAAAATGCCTGGAGACAAGGTTTTTGCTGGATCAATGAACCTTGGCGGGTACCTTGAAGTCACGGTTACAAAGGAAAACAAGGACTCAACTTATCAAAAGATAGTTGAGCTCGTTCAAAAAGCCCAGAATTCCCACATCCCAGCGCAAAGATTCATTGATAAATTCGCTACATGGTACACCCCTGGAGTTGTTATTGCTGCAGCGCTTGTAACGATTATTCCGCTCTTCTTTGGACAACCGTTTCTCATCTGGTTCAAAAGGGCGCTTTCGATGCTCCTTGTCGCCTGCCCGTGCGCACTTGTCATGACCTCTCCGATTGCAATTGCAGCTTCAATCGGTTCGTCGTCGAGAAAAGGTGTTCTCATAAAAGGTGGCGTTATCCTCGAAACTCTTTCGAGAATTAAGACAGTTGCATTCGATAAAACCAGAACACTGACATACGGAAAGCCTGAGATAACCGATGTTATTCCATTCAATGGCTATAATTTTGAAGACATTCTGGCGGCTGCGTCAGGCATCGAGGCTTATTCATCGCACCCAATCTCACAAAGCATAGTGGCTTATGCAAGGTCAAAAGGGGTCGCCCCCCATCAGACCAACGACTACCACAACACACCAGGCAAAGGTGGACGCGCTGTCTGCATCACCTGTGACGGCAGGGAGCATTTGATTGGAAACATGAAGTTTGTTGAAACCGTTTCCGACATCACGGATGAAATGAAGGCCAGGACAGAATTGCTTGAGAGCGAAGGGAAAACAGTCGTTTTCATCAGCGATGGCGAAAAAACAATGGGCGCGCTTGCAGTCTCGGACACACTTAGGGCTGAGTCAAAGGAATGCATTGAAAGACTCAACAAGATGGGTGTCGAAACCACAATGCTCACCGGCGACAATGACCGTGCAGCAGCTTTCATCGCCAAACAGCTTGGGCTCAAGTCTTTCCACGCACACCTGCTCCCTGAACAAAAGCTGGAATTGATTCAAAAGTACAAGAATCAAAAGCTTTCGGTGGCGATGGTTGGCGATGGCGTCAACGACACTCCTTCGCTTGCACTCGCCGATGTCGGAATAGCAATGGGCTCTGGCACTGATCTTGCGATGGAGACGGCAGGCGTAACGCTCATGAACTCAAATCTGAAGCTTGTTCCTTATGTCATCAGGCTTGGCAGGAATGCCATGTACATCATCAGGCAGAACATGGTTCTGGCACTGGCTGTAAAGTTTGCTTTTCTGATCCTTGCTTCCCTGGGCATCGTCGGTCTTGATCTGGCTGTTTTGGCCGACTCCGGTTTGACGGTGGTTGTGATCTTGTTCGGTCTGACCTTGTTTTATACCAAAGCCTGACAATTACCCGCGCCTCCTCGTAGTATTTTTTAAACAGGAGGCGAAGAAATGAAGAAGCTAACAGCATTGTTGGCAATAGTCCTCACTTTTGTCATGACACCAATTGGCAGATCGGAAGCTGCAACAAGCAGACCATCACTGTATTTGTTCATGATCGGGCACATCGAGCCATGTCTGAGCGATCAAACCTACAGGGGAATGACCGATGATCTTGTGTGGTTCAAAAAAACATGTGAGAAGTACGGGGTTAAAATCACTGCGTTGTTCAACGGAAGCTACGTCGAAAGAGCCGTTAAGGCCGGAAACACAAAAGTTTTCAAGGATTTGCAAGCTGCAGGCCACGAGGTTGGCACACATGCACATCCTTATATCCAGACAGGCGATCTCAAGTGGAAAGACGTCGGAAGTGCAGTCAACCGCTCCTCGCCATCGTTTGATGTGAAGATTGCCGAACAGGTTTGGAAAGACAACCGAGCATGGGTGGACAAGGTTATTGACCCTTCGACCCACAAAACATCCTGCATCGCCGCTTACCAATGGTCAAACGAGGGCGATTTCGCAAAGAAATACGGCTTTTCAAACACAGCCGGCCAAAGGAATGAATACGCAATCTCGTACACCGGCTACCTTGCGCCGCATCCGTTCAGGCCAGCAAAAACAGAAGATGAAAAGATGGTTCTCAACGAAGACCCGTCACAAACTTTCGTCATGTTCGATCACTACCCGCAGCTTGGAGAACCCAATGCCCATGCCTATTTCGACTGCACACTGCCAAAGATTACCTCTGATTTTGAAAAGCGGTACAGTGAATGGAAGAATGCAACCGGTGACGAGGCTGGGAAAATCTGGACTTTTGGCGTGCTTCACCATCCCGGCACCGTCTCTTTCAGGGATCAGGTTGAAGGTTTTCTGAAATTCATCAAGGAAAATTATCTAGGGAAGGAACAACCAAATGGCAGCCCTGAAGTGGTCTGGGAGACGGTTTCGGGAATCAGGAAGGTTTATGATTCCTGGGAAAAGGCAAATCCTGGAAAGTCAAGCTGGAAGTATGTTCCGACAAATCCGCCACCATGGGGCGGGGCAGGCTCAGTGACAATCCGCAATGGCAGCTTTGAAGACGGTTTCAAAAACTTCAGGTCATACTGGGAGTCAAGGGCTGCAACAGATTCAAGCGATGCAAAGTCCGGCAAACACTCACTCAAACTCGTCGGCGGGAAAACTCCGATCTCAGTTGCCCAGTTCCTGAACGCTGGTAACAAGCAATACAAGCTCTCGGTTTTTGTCAAAGGCAATCCGGTGGGAGAACTCAAGCTTCAGGCCAATCTGACAAAAGACGGTCAACCCCAGAAGAAAACTCTGGCCAGCACAAAGTTCACAGGCTCCAAGGACTGGACAGAACTTACACTTTCAATTGATGCAAGAGGATGGAAACTCGCTTCAGTTGAGGTGGTTTTCACTGGAAAGGGCACAGTCTACGTCGATGACTTCAAACTCACCGAACAGGCGGTCTCTTCCCAAACAAACCTTCCCAAAATCAGGGTTATGATCGTCTCGCACAACGAGGAACCAGCAGGCAAAGGCGTTAATGCACACGATTTTCTTGGCGACCAAAAGTTCTACCTTGCAAACAGGAAACAGGTGGTTTCGCTTTGCCTGATGCTCAAGGAAAAGGGTGTTTGCTACAACTTCCAGTCAGACTGGAATTTCCTTATGGCAGTTGAAAAGTACGACACAGGCGACGTTACAAAAGACACGAACGGGAAGAATCTGGTCAGGTGGATCAAGGAGGACATGGGCTTCAGCATTGATGCGCACGCACACGAAACCGACTACAACTATGCAGATGTCGCCTACCTCATTTCCAAACTCGGAGTCGAGCCGTCAAAGGTTGTTGGTGGTTTCATTTACGATCCACCTGAATCTGAAGCATGGTCAAAGCTGGTTCCAGGGTTGAAAGGTAGCCATTATCCCGATTACTTCTGGAAACCTGACGTGCTTTGGGGCGCAGCGACATTCCTTCATAAAGGCAACGACGAAAGCAGCTCAGGATGCTGGAAGCCAAAGGACAAGTTTAATTTCACCACCCATGACGACAGCCAGAGAATGGTTTATGTTGGTTCAAGCAAACTCGGATTGCCAGGCCTTATTGAGCTTGCCAAAGAAATAGAAGATGGAGCTGCACCAAACGACGGATTTTACACAGCTCAGTACTTCATCGGCCAAGGCGCAATCAACGATGCACAAATTCTAAAAATATCAAAAGACATTGACGAGATAAACGGTTACGTTAAATCGAACCAGGCTGTATGGTCAACAATCCAAGGAATTGCCGATGATTGGCTCTCAAACTACAAAGGAAAGCCATTCAGATATAGCCTCAAGATTTGAGCTTCATTTGACCAGTTTGAATTCGTAAATCTTGCTCGACTGCTCCTTGCCAATAACACGGGAAATCTTGATGTAGCCAGGAATAGATGCGACTGGTGGTGTGCTCCTCAGTTTGAATGTGATCTTGATGGTTATGGATTTTCCAGGTTCTATGTACGTCCCTTTGCCGGTAGTCACAAAGCTGATGATCAGGCAGGAGTTTGCTCCATAATAAACCTCTGGAACCAAAAGAGCTTTTGTTGAGCCAGTATTCGTTGCTGTGTAGGTAACAACCTTTGTTTTGCCGACAAAATCCAGAGCAATTGTTTGAGGGCCAGAAATTGTGATTCCAGTCACTGATCCAGGCTTGACCTCAATTGTGCAAGTCCTGGTCAATCCCTGGTCTGAGAAAGTGATTGTTGCATAAGCAATTGCCAAATTCGACTGCTTCAGAATTACAAGCATAATCTTGGCAGTGAACTGGGCGTTTTTGGAAATCTTCCCAGTCAAAAAACCTGAGTCAGGGCTTGTTTTTACGAGGCCATCCGGTGATGAGGAAAAGGTTGCTCTGGGGTTGATATCGACATTTCCGGTGTTTTTAATCACAACACTGATGTAGGTGTAGGCTCCGGGTTCAAACGGGATGGTCACTGACTTTGGGCAAACAACTTCAAAATTTGGCTTCGGCAGGTTCGAGTTTTCAATGACTGTCAGCTGGAAAACGTAAGCATTCTTTCCGCCATCCCAGTCAAAAACTATTTTTCCCTCATATTCCCCAAGCTCCATCGTTGCCGGAATGATGAGTTTAGCTGAGAAATTGTAGGCTTTTCCAGGTTCTATCGATACCGATGACGGCTGGATGGAAAGCCAGGCAAAACCTGATTCGACAGAAGTTTTCATCTGAAGCGTGGTTTCGCCTGTATTTTTGAAGGTTATAGCGTAATTTACAGATGTCCCCTGCTTCATTGTGAGTTCTATCGTCTGGGTTTTGGCTGGTTCACTCTGATTGTTTGAATCCTTCGGCTTGATGCCCATGAAGGTAAACCACCAGCCTCGGGCTTGTGAGTAATATATGCCGATTCCAGCATCTGTTACGTCAGAATTGAGCATGTTTGCGTTATGGCCAGGAGATTTAACCCACCCATCAAAACAAACCTTAACAGGATCAGAATAACCGATGTTAAAAGCAACATTCTCAACCATTGCCTGGTAGTCGATTCCGGCATCATTGAGCCTGTCGGAAGGGCTCTTGCCGTCAAGCACGTGGTTTAGCTCGTTTTTGTCGTGCATGTTTTTTGAATGATTCGAAGCCACATCAGAAACGGCTGCGTTCATTGAGAGTGGAGAAAGACCTTGCGAAACCCTGTAATTGTTGATAAGCTCGAGAAGCCTCTCGTTGTCGGTGGTGGCAGAAATGGTTGATATTCCAGGCAGGAGCGAGGTTGCTATGATTATGACCACAGCTGCCATAAGAGCCTTCTTCATAAGTGCCTCCTTAATTTGTTCGGAGTTTACCACTTATCGGTTAAATTCCGGTTGCAGCTGACTGTGTCAATTATCTCCATTTTCTGGGAAACGCTAACATGTTTCCATGTTCAAAAAAATTATTGCTTGTCTCGTACGTACTCAAAGAACCAGAAATATTTAACTATTGGCGTATCTTGGTTCAATTCAACTTCCTCGGTGTTGAAGAAGATGTCATTTATCCTGCCTTCACTGTTCCAGTCAACCGTCATGCAATCGCCGGCAGTCCACGGACAGTTGTCAAAAATGTCGTTGTATGTCGGGCATTCGAGTTCCGACGTCGGCGGAAGCTCGCCTGAGCCTCCACCCAAATGTATCGAGAGCGTCCCTTGCCTTCTCGGAGAAGGAACCTTTGGCTCTAAAACGAAAATCATTGCTTTTTCGCATTCAGCGTTGAGATAATGTATTGAACATCCAGTCCAACTGTCAGTCAATCAGGTGGGTCTGGCATGCACCATCTCATCTCTTGACAAATCGAGCACAAGAGCGTCCCTGTTGTATCTAGAACCAGGCGTCATGCCGGCCTGGACATGATCTTTGTCTGTCGCAGCCACAGGTCCCCAGTAAAGGGCGGCATCTTCACAGTGAAGCTTGTAAAGCATAAGATAGTCGCCCTTTTTAACTGTGGTTAAATCCCGCTTCTGGAAATCAGCTGCGACATTGCCCCAGAGAACACACTCAAGATTATTGCAAACATGCTGCTTTTTCCAACTTTCAAAAAAATATAGTGCTTGTGCTTCCCCAAGGGTTTTACCGATAATCTTACCAAATGTCTTAACATAACCTTCGATAACTAAAGCCATCTCCCTGATTATTTCAGGATGTAAAGACATTTCCTCCTTGATGATCTTGTTTCTTACCTTCTCTGGCACATCATCCCAGTTTATGATTCTGGGGTAATTTACGTTCTCCTCATTGCCAGTGTTTGCCAAAATTGCTACCGTAATCTTTGAGTTTCCTGCTACCAACCCTTTTAACCCATTTGCTTCTCCACCGGTCACCACCGTGATAATAACCGTTACAACCAACGCAAGCATTTTTTTCATACTCACCCCCTTGCTGGTTGAAGGGGATGTTAAGCTCTTAATGTTAAATGCCAAACTTGCAAATGGAAAGATTGGAATAAATAGACTAAGACTACGTTTATTTGATTAAGCGAAAATGATTTTAGTAAAGGGTATGCTTAATAGATAAAATACGGCTGAATACGTAAAGCTCCGTAGATTATGTATTTTGTGAAAAAAACTTGTCTTTGCTAGTTTTGGCCTGTACGATCCCCCAGAAGCATCGAAACAATTTTACCTTGGAGGAGCCTGACGCCTATCCACACAAGCAGAGCCTGGCCCACGAAGAGCAGGATGAAGGGGATCCACTCTGAATCGTAAACATATTGGAAATTGTTCTGAAAAATTCCCCAATAAAGTGTTGAACCCAAGATCCATGCTACGCCAGCGAATGTTGCGTATGAGAGCAAAGGAATCAGCCACAAGCTTGCAACAGAGAATAGAAGCACGAAAATTCCGGCAAACAGGTCGACTGTATAATATGCGGGGTATTCCATGAACATCAAAAGTGATGCAACAATTATGAGCACTGTCCAGCCAATCATTGCAAGAACTGGAGATTTTCTTTTTGTCTCTGTAATGGTCACATGTCTTTTTACAAATTCGCAAACCTCTGCGAAATTGTCGGAACAGTAGATCGAGAGTACATTTCTCCATGAGTTTCTGAGAGTGACCGTTTTCATTGCCTTGTTGATCCTGTAACCCTGAATCCAGCTCCAGTCAAAGGTTTGGCTCTCGTTGGACACTGCCATCAGGCCTGCACCGGTCGTTGTCAGGCTTCCACCAAGAAGGCCAGCACCGACCGCCACTCTGTTGGCAATTTTTGCGCGTTTGTCTGTGGTGTTGAAAGTGACTGATTTATCATCAAGCAGATATTCGCCTTCAAACCTGTTGCCAAAGAAAATCAGCATCACAAGGAAGAATAGAACCATCAAGCCAAGGAGAACCAGCCCGAACATCCCAAGCATCGGCAAAATGGTGTCCATTTCACCGGAGG
The DNA here is from genome assembly GCA_964472265.1 of uncultured Caldisericales bacterium. GTDB lineage: Bacteria > Caldisericota > Caldisericia > JAAYUI01 > JAAYUI01 > JAGNLA01. The sequence continues at coordinate 10,251 of CAYYJO010000054.1, forward strand.
AGAGGAAGATGATCGAAAAAAGAAGCGCAATAATCAGGTAAACAATGAAGAACATCTTGACCATGTCAAGAAGGATCAGTGGGTTCGTTGCAAGTGGGATGCGGATTTTCCAGTTCATTTCATTTTTCATGGACATTATTATATGAAAAAACAAGAAATTGAACACAGCTTGCCAAAAAATGGCTTTTGGGGCAAAATTTAGGGGGATGAAAGTATCTGCAAGATTAAAACCGGCAATCGTGGCCATCACGTGTGTGGCGCTGGCTTTTGGCGGAATGAAGTTCACAAAAGCACAGACAGTCATGGGATTGGTACCCATGTGGTCTGGATCGGTCGGAAAAGTGGTTGTCGATTCGGTCATTTCATCCTGGGGGTTCATCGCTATTTCTTACGTCGACACCGACGGAACCTGCAAAATACGGTGCCTTGACCAGTTCATCGGCAGGGATGTCTGGGCAAAGCCTCTTGCAATCGGCAAAGGGATGATTATCACACAGATGGAAGCGATGAAAAACATGCTTGCCATCAACATCGCCAACCCTCAGGGCAAAGAGATCAAGATGGCCGTCATCGACCTTCGAACCGGTAAAACTGTCTGGAAGATCACTTATGGCACTAAAGATTCCGGTTCCGGCAACATCATGTCATTTTCTCCAACCCCCTATTACGATTACCTCTACATTGGCTTAGGTGGTGGAAGGCTTGCCTGCTATGAGATGCAGAGAGGTGATTTCGTTTTCGACACAAAGGAGCTTTCGCCGAAAGCCATGACAAATTCGAGACTTCTTGCTGCCAACCGTGATGGAATCGTGGTTCTGTCTGACAAACTCCAGTGCTTCAACCCAGAGTCCGGCAAACTTTTTTGGACAAAGACCGGCAGATACTACATGGCTGACGATCTTTACAAACCAAGGGGAGATCAGGCAATATTCACGGTTTTGACAGACCTTGATGCAAAATATATCGACGTTATGAAGGTTTCAACCGGTGACATCATCGTAAGACACAAAGTCATCAAGACCCCATTCAGACAACCGGTTATTTTATATGGAAAGCTCTACTATCCGTTCAAAGACGATACAGGAAAGATCAATCTCATCTGTCTGGACATCAATGAGAGAAAAATAATTTGGGGACACGCTTTCGAAGGACTCGATGCCTTTTCGTGGTGGGGCAATGACGGCCTGGTTGGATCGGTCATCAGAAACAACGACCGTTCCTCGAAAGTTTCGCTTCTCATCACTTCAAATGGCAAGGAATCAGGGTTCTTCGATATGGGAACAACACATATCCTGGCTTTTTCAGAAGGATCGCCATACATGACAGTTTTTGAAAATGTCAGTGGCGAATTTAAAATCAGATCCTATGAAATAACAACACAGGTCTGGCCTGCCGAAGAACGTGAGCTAAGGTTCAGATTGAATCTCCCAAGTGCATTCGTAAACGGCAAATACAAACTTCTATCGGTTCCAGCCCAAAGGGTTGAAGGTTTTGTCTGTCTTCCGCTTCAATTCATCGTTGAAAACCTTGGCGGCACATGCATTTACGACCAGAAAACCGGCAAAGTCGGCTGTGTGCTAGACGGTAAAGGGTACGAGTTCTGGGCAGGAAAATACCAGTTCAGAATTAATGGAAAGTGGTATGGAGAGGATCCGCGAGCCATGCCGTTCATGGTTGGTGGAATGATGATGACTCCGCTCTATTTTGTGTCATTTCTAGATCTCGAGGTGGAGCTGTCACCATTTTCGATTTGGCAGGTCAAGCTCACAAAGGCCAAACCTTGATCTTTGCCGTTTAACCAGCATTTGTAACAAATTTGCAAAAACTCACGTATCATTTTGCAGGTGATAATGATGAAGAAGACAATAACACTGGTTCTAACAGCATTCCTTGCCATTTCCCCGCTGATAGTCAAACCAATCTCGGCAGCTCCATCAAATGTTCCAGAGAAATACGTCAAACTCTACGACACGCTCAACAAAAAACTATCCGAAAACGAAAAAATGTTGACAAGTTCTGATGTTGTCTGGGGTGGCTCAGGCGTTGAGCTTGTTGGAGCCAATGCAAATAAGGGTACAGAACTGCTCAAGCCTGAAACGCTCAAGTTTCTTTTTAAAAATATCGATATTCTAAGCAAAATGGGCACAACCGGCGTAACAATCAACATTGCCTTTCCACTTCTGAGGCCAACCACTCCAAAACAGAAGGAATACATCGCATTCTACGAAAAACTAGCAGCCTACATAAAATCAAAAAAAATGACCCTCATGGTCAAGGTTCACAACATTTTTCCTGATCCCGTCTACGGAAACCCCGGCATGAAGATCAAGGGAATGAAATACGAGGATTTCCTGAAACAGAAGAAAGACCAGATTTTATTGGTTGCGACTGAGATCAGACCAGACTTTCTGACACTGGATAACGAACCTGGCACTCAAAAATTCATCACAGGATTCAACTTCACGCCAGACCTCTGGAAAAACACGATTTCATACTTCCTCAAGGACTTCAAGCACGAAGGAATCAAGGTCGGAGCAGGAGCCGGTTCGTGGGATGACATAAACTATTTCAAGGGACTGTGCGAACTACCGCTGGACTTCATAGATGTTCATATCTATCCAATCACTAATGACTTTTTCTACAAGTCGATGGACAAAATCGGTGAGTTGGTAAGGTCAGCCGGAAAATCGCTTGTAATTGGTGAAGCATGGCTCTACAAAACCGACGTCTACAGCCAGTCCGATTTCCAACAAAATTACATCCAGACTTTTATCAGAGACTCCTACTCATTCTGGGAACCGCTTGATGCAAGGTTCATCAAAGCAGTCTGGGCGGTTGCAAAGCTTGAACGCTCGGTTTACACATCATTCTTCTGGTCAAACTACTTCTTCTCCTACATTGACTATAAAGGTGAATACGAAACTGCCGATCCCAAGGATATCCTCAAGCTGGAGGCAAAGGCTGCCACAAACAACATGTTCTCAAATCCGCCAGTGACAACCAACACCGGCAAGGCGTTCACCGATGTTACAAAATCAGCAGCAAACGCATCGGTGAGGATCATTTACGGCAATAATGGCGGAAGGGTCAGCTACTGCAAGGCAAACGGGCTGATTGTTTTCGACAGGCTTGGAAATGATGGTTATTTCGATGTCTGGACGATGAAGTCAGATGGAACGGATTTAAAAAACCTCACACACGGCCTCAAAGACATCCCAAAACACAACGGCAATCCGTGCTGGCATCCTTCAGGCAAATACATCGTTTTCCAGGCTCAGGATCCCAATTACAAAATGAAGAATGAAGCACTTGCAACCCCTGGCATCGGCATCAACAACAACGTCTACATCGTCAGCGCAGACGGCAAAAACATCTGGCGTGAGTCGAAGGTCAGAAATGGTGGCGGTTCGCTTCATCCCCAATTTTCACCTGATGGGAGCAAGCTTCTGTGGAGCAACGCCATACCATCTACAAATCCAGTCGGTTCCTGGGAAATGCTTGAGTTTGAGATGACTTTCAATGGTGCTCCCAAACTCGTCAGCATGCAGACGCTTAACCCGGGCAACCTCCAGCTTTATGAAACCCATGGCTACTCTCCTGATGGAAAGTCCATCATTTTCTCAGGCATCCCGAACGGCAAGGGTTATTTTGACATGGATATTTACACCTGCAGCAGGAGCGGTGGAGATCTCAAGAAATTAATCACAAACAACGATTGGGACGAGCACGCCCACTTCTCACCAGACGGCAAAAAAATAGTCTGGGCTTCATCAGTTGGCACAAAATGTCCAAAAGAAACTGCAAAACTTCAGCTTGACTACTGGGTCATGAACTCCGACGGGACAGGTCAAAAGAGGATTACTTTCCTAAACGACTCAACAAACCCTCAGTTCATGGGC
>CAYYJO010000055.1:0-13328 GCA_964472265.1 uncultured Caldisericales bacterium
CAGTCACCGATGCAGGATCGAACCTCAAACCTCGCAAAAGTCTACGATTCGTCCTATTTTGGATTTTACCCGCTTGATGGCCCCTTGTCTGGCTCAAAACCAATTTTTTATGAGAGCAACAGCTATAAAGGTCACATGTGGTACCCAAGGCAGGTCAAACTCTCCTACTACTTTGCTGATCTTGAGCGTTGGTCAAACACCGCATTTATAGACAAATGGTATCCGCCAGTCACACTCGGGGTAGTGGCACAATCGTATGAAAAGCTGGACAAGGATTTGGCCGGTATTGAAAATTCCATAAACACACCCACGCTTTATGTCCTCATAGTCGGTGTCCTGTTTGCCATACTGCTGAGCGTTATCCTTTCTTCAAGGATTGTCAGGCTGAAAAAGAGCATTCTGAGTCTCTCAAAAGACCTCGGCAAAACCATTCCTCCGGTAGGCGGAGAGCTGGGTGACATTGCAGATGCAGCGAACAGGCTCGCAATGGACTTGAGGTCATCTCGATCAAGGTCTGAGCGGGTTTTAGACTCTGTGTCAACCGGAATCATCGTCGTTGGCGTGAACCTGAGGATCATCGAGGCGAATCCTTCCTCACTTGAAATCATCGGCAAAACTAGAGCTGAAGTTGTTGGGAATCCTTTCAGGGACTTTGGCGATGTCGGTCAGTTGGTGTCTGGAGAACTGACCGATGTTGTTGAAAAAGGCAACGTTTGGAGCTCAGGTACACTTAAAATTACAACCAGCTCTGGCGTAAAGTACGTCAATCTCATCGCCGTTCCTGTTGAAAATTCGAAACCGAAGGAAGCCATCATCGCCATTTCGGATGTAACAGAAAACGTAACCGACACCATGAGAAACGAGCGTGATGCCTCGCTTGCAAGACTTGGATTGTTCACAATGGGCGTGGCTCACGAGGTTAGAAACCCACTAACATCAATAAAAGGTTTCGTCCAGCTGCTTGACAGGAAGCTTATCGGCAGGGACGAAGGGAAATACCTCAGGCCGGTTCTCAAGGAAGTCGAACGAATCGAGAACCTGATAACAGAACTGATGAATGCCTCAAAACCACAACCACTGAAAGTCGAACTGGTCTCACTGCTTGACATAGCCACACAGCTTGCCACAAACAACAAGGAACAGCTTGATTCTTTTGGTATCGCCATCAATCTGGTGATTCCTGAAAATCTTGAACTTCAGGCCGATCCAAACAGACTTTATCAGGTTCTTCTGAATCTGCTCCTGAATTCCAGAGATGCAATGCCAGCCGGTGGGTCGGTAACAATTTCGGCCAGAGCTGAAATTGACTGGGTTGTTATAGATTTCAGCGACACCGGCATGGGCATTTCCCAAGACGATGTCCACAAGATTTTTACGCCATTTTTTACAACAAAGGCTTCTGGGACTGGTCTGGGACTTTCGATCTGCGACCAAATAATCAAGGCTCATAGAGGAAGAATCTCATTCGTTTCGGATGACACCGGAACTGTGTTCACAATTAGATTGCCACTGAAACCGGCATTGGAGGAATGACATGGAAAGAGAGCACAAGATTCAGATTGGCGCAATACTGGCTGGAATAAACGTAATATTGGTTGGTCTATACCTTTTGCTTGGAATGACCGGTGTTCTCCTGTTCTCATACCTTCCGGCTCTCCTCAAGCTCTGGCCGATCATCCTCATAGCAATCGGTCTGGACATCATCTTCAGGTCATTCAACATTAAATACGTTGGATCAATCGTCATGACCATCTTCATCATCCTTGCAATTGTTGCTTCGGTTCCGGGAACAACCGGCACAGGCGTCAGAAAGGTCTTTGGCATGCCTGAAGAGCCGATTGGATGGAACATTGACCGAATAATCAAAACCTGGGTCAATGACACTGACATGAAAGTAATTGAAACCGTTGAAGACAACAGGGCAATCGCCTTCATCCCGACAAAAATAATGATTTCTCCTGAGGGAAATGTAAGAAATCTTTACGTTTCAATCAAAAAAGGCGACGTGCCCTCATGCAAGATCAAAACAGAAATCCTCGACGGCATTGCACTTTACGAGGAGAAAAAAATGGACATCCTTGTGGCAAAGCAGGAAGAGAAAGTGTTTACAATTGATTCAATCGAGTCCAAAGGCAAATTCTGCAATGTCTATATCGAAGCAGCTTTTGCTGACACAACCAACGTTGAAATCGATGCAAATCTAAGAAAGTTTGAGATTGCAGATGACTGGGCAGGCAACATCGATCTTGGAACAACAACAAATTGCGATATTGTTACTGGAAACCTTGGTGAATTCAGAATCAACAGCGCATCAGGTTCAATCCAGATCGGTGATTGCAAAAAAGCTGACATCAACACCGTCAGCGCTGACGTAAAGACAGGCAATCTTTCGGAGAGTTCAAGCGTCAAGACCGCTTCAGGAAACATTGTCGCCGGAAACACAAATGATGTCGAACTGAGAACCATTTCTGGTGATATAACAGTTGCAGGCGCAAAAGGGAAAGCAACCCTCGGAACCGTTTCCGGTGAAATCTCCGTTGATCTTCTGACAGACATAGCTAATTTAACTGCCGAATCAACCTCTGGTGACATAAAAATCTCCAACATGCCCACCATCGAGAAGGCTGTTGCAAAATCAGTATCTGGTGATGTGAACATCGTCCTTGCGAAGGATGCAAACCTCACCATCAACATCGACACGCTTTCAGGTCACACAGATTTGGTTGGGACTGAGAAAATGCCTGAACCGGGTTTTGACAGGTCACTTGTCATTGGAACAGGAACAGGCAAACTTGAAATCGGCACGACATCCGGCGACATAGAGGTGAAACAATGAAAGCTGAAAGAAGAACAGGCAGGGAAGCGCTGAAACCGCAATCAAATCCTGCAAAGCCAATAGTGAAACTACAAAGACCGAGAAAGGCAAGCAAACCAACTAACGTGCCAATGGCAATTGGAATAATTCTGGCCTGTGTTTTCCTGGCAGTGGTTGTAATTGTCGTCGCATCAACGCCAACCAAATCATCACCAGAACCAAAACCTGTAAACAGTTACAAATTCGACCCGTCAGCCAAAAACTTCACTCTCGCCGACACGGAAGGCAAAAGCCACACCCTCTCAAACTATGTCGGGATGCCGGTCATCCTCGACTTCACCGCAAGCTGGTGCGGGCCGTGCAGGGCGCAGGCTCCTGCGTTGAAGAAACTGTACGATGAATTTAAAGACAAGGTTCAATTCCTTGCTGTGACAGGCATAAATGGCTCGCAAACAGCTGATCAGGCTGTCGAGTTCAAAAATGAAGAAGGCATGGCATGGCCAATGCTTCTTGACACCACTGGCGACACCCACAAGCTATACAATGTCACAGGCATCCCAAGGATCATCCTTCTGGACAGGTCTGGTGTAACCTACCACGAGCAAACCGGAAACAAATCCGAAGGCTGCTACACCGATTTCAAGCAGGCCATCGAGGAGATATTCAACAATTAATCTAAATCTTCCTGGCTTGCATCCTAAAAATTACTTCTGATCGAACCTGATTAACCATTGAATATAATCTATATTGATAATTCCAAGTTTTGTATTATCATTTCCTTGGTCTGGGGCGGGTGTGTGGTCGCAGGCAACGCAAGGATTGGCCGGACACCGCATAAGCAGGACGCTTGGCCAATAGCCAAGTTGGAGTAGCCAACCTAAACATCAAATCAATCCAAGACATTTTGAATCTTGCCCAAAACATGTATTGATAATTCCAAGTTTTGTATTATCATTTCCTTGGTCTCAAGCGGGTGTGTGGTCGCAGGCAACTGAGGAAAGTCCGGACACCGCAGAGCAGGACGCTTGGCCAATAGCCAAGTTGGAGTGATCCAAAGGAAAGTGCAACAGAAAAGATACCGCAGATGAAAAGCTGTAAGGGTGAAATGGCGAGGCAAGGGCTCACCAGGGCTGTGGTGACACAGTCGCTTGTGCAAACCCCGTCCGGTGCAAGGCCAAATAGGGAAAGGTCAAGGGTTGCTCGCCCATCTTTCCGGGTAGGCTGCTAAGAGAAATGACCACAGACGACAAAATCCGGCTTACAGCCCACTTGAGACCAGACCACACTCCGGTTTTGGCGCCAGAGTGTATCGATCTTCTTGGGTGCAAAAACGGAGGCATCTTCGTTGACGGCACTTCCGGTGAAGGCGGGCACACCATTCTCATGCTCCAATCCTCCCCAAACACAAGAACAGTCTCGCTTGACATGGATCCTGACATGCTTGATCGCGCAAGGGCAAGGCTTTCTGAGTTTCATGAGAGGGCAACCTTCATTCACAGCAATTTTGCAGAAATTGATGGCGCCCTGAAATCCGTAAACATCAGCATGGTCAGCGGTATTCTCCTTGACTTGGGAATTTCAATGGCTCACATAAAATCAATTGATCGTGGATTGGCCTTCACTTCCGACCAACCGCTTGACATGAGGCTGAACCCGACAGAAGGCAAGCCTCTACGGGAAATATTGAACAAAATGCGCGAGGAGCAACTTTTTGAGATAATAAAAACATACGGCGAGGAGCCATTTGCAAAGAAAATTGCAAAGGCCATCATTCACGAACTTTCACACGGCAAAATGGAGACAACAAAAGACCTTGCCGGTCTGATCGAAAAAACACTTGGTCGAAGGGGCAGAACACATCCAGCCACCAGAACTTTCCAGGCGCTCAGAATCTGGATCAACAGAGAGCTTGAAAACATTGAGACAGTCATCCCGAAAGCCCTCAGACTGTTGCTTCCCGGCGGAACCCTTGCAATCATAGCCTACCATTCGCTCGAAGACAGGATCGTGAAAACCCACTTCAAAAAGGCCGAGGACGAAGGATTTGAAATCGTCACAAAAAAACCGATAGTGCCCGGTGATGAAGAAATCTCGGTCAACAGGGCTGCCAGATCGGCCAAGCTTCGCGCCATCAGGAGGAGAGATGGCTAACAAAAAAACAAAGAAAAAAAAGAGAATAAACTTCAGGCTCATTGGCATCGTGTTTTTTATCTGTGCTCTCCTGTACATTTGGTATTATGCCTCCCAGCACAACCAATGGATGGAACTGACAAAAGAGAACCAGTCTTTGGACAACGAAAGGATCGGGCTTGAAAAACAGCTGTCAAAAAAACAACGTGACCAGAACATCATTCTCTCCGATGAGGCCATCTTCCAGAAGGCCAGCAAGGATTTGTTGATGCACAGAGCGAGAATCAACGAGAGAAATTATCTTCCTGACCCAAGGGACTGGAAACCACAAGAATGAACGATAATAAACCAGTCAACAAAGGCTTCAGACCAAACGTCGGAAGACTTGGAATTGTCTCTGTCGTTCTGATTATTCTACTGTCCGGCGTCGGAGTCAAACTTGCAAAAGTCCAGCTGCTTGATTCAAGGAAGTTTATTGATGATTCCACCAAAAAGAACGAGCCAGGCGTGATTTTGCCGATTAGGGGCGAAATCTATGATCGCAATTCAGTCCCGCTAGTCACAAATATTCTTGCTAGCGACATTTTCTGTGAACCAATCAGAATTGAAAACAAAGGTGGTTATCCTCAACCAAACGGAAAATTCAAGGGTCTGGATGGGAAAGAAACAGTTGAAGGCGTAGCAAATGTAATTGCGTCAGTATTGGGTATAAAACTTGCCGACGCAATTGAATCTGTGAAAGGTAACGGCTGGTTTTCGTTCATTAAAAGAGGCGTTGATCCTGGACAGGCTGAGAAACTGTCGATGTTCAACCTCAAAGGCGTCTACACTCGCGACACTCATAAAAGATATTATCCACAGGGCACTCTGGCTTCAAATCTTCTTGGCATAACCGATCCTGACCAAAATGGGATTGAAGGGTTAGAATTCTCATTCAACAAACAGCTTGCCGGTGAACCGGGAATAAAGAAATACCCAGAAGCTTCTGAATCGCCAAACCGAGATTCCTACATCATCGAGAAACCGGCCATTCAAGGTGAATGGTTGTTCCTCACGCTCGATTCGACAATGCAGTTCATCGCAAAACAGAGGATGGACGAGGCCGTTGCCCACTGGAATGCCGACGCTGCCGTGTGTATTATCCAGGATCCCACCTCGGGTGAAATCCTTGCTGCCTCAGAGAGCGTCAGGAAAGGGCTTGAGAAAAGGTACCCCAACAACATGCCTTTCAACTACCAGTTCGAACCTGGCTCTGTTTTCAAGGGCGTAACAACAGCCATTGGCCTTGATTGCGGGGCTATCGATGAAAAACTCGTTCTGGTCGACCACGGTGGTATCAAGGTGGGTGAGAAAACTTTTTATTGTGACTGGATACCAAACCCTTATTCCGGTCACGGCGCACAAACTCTCGTTCAGGCCATCAGAAATTCCTGCAACGTTGTCTTCGCACAATACGGCCAGAGAATAATAAAAAAGATCGGCAACAAAAGTTATTACAACAAACTTCTTGAGTTTGGTTTCGGAGCGAACCCTGGAACCGGTCTCATAGAAAACCCTGGTGGAGTCCAAAAACCTGAACAGTGGTACGGAACTTCACCATGGAACATGTTTTTTGGTCGAGGAATAACGGTCACACCGCTCCAGCTGATAAACGCCTATTCAGCCATCGCCAACGGTGGAGTATTGATGAAACCAATGCTGATAGCCTACAGATACAACCCCAACACAGGCCAGAGAACGAAAGTCCCTTCCGAGGTTTTAAGAAGGGTCGTCTCTGTCGACGCTGCCAAGAGAACAATGAACGCCCTGACTCAGAACGTAATCTGGAACAATTATGACACAGCCTATAAGGCGGCCATGAAAGGCTACAGCATCGCAGGTAAAACCGGAACCGCCAACCAGATCAACCCCGATGGCGGATACTACGACAACTACAAATCAGGGATTCGCTACAACTGCAGCTTTATAGGCATCCTCCCCACCAACGAAGACTCGCCTAAACTCTCAATTCTTGTTACGGTTGTAAACCCAAAAAACACATACGACAACGGCGCACTTGTTGGCTCAAACGTTGCAGCGCCCTATTTCAGACTGGTAGCCGAGGATGTCACAAGCCTACTGCGCATTGGACCAAAAGATGAGATCAAGAGAACTGATACAAAAAGCGCAAATTCAAGGTAATCCCCCTGATTTTGAGGTGACTGGCATTGTCATCGATTCAAGGGAAGCTGGACCCGGCAAAATCTTTGTCGCACTCAGAGGCACAAAGACTGATGGCCACAGGTTTGTAAAATCAGCTCAGTCAAACGGTTGCCAGCTCTGCATAACCGAAGTGGAGATGCAAGGCTGCATAAGGGTTTCAGACACAAAAATTGTCTACGCAATGCTCTCACACGCACTCCACGGTTTTCCGTCAAAGAGCCTGAGATTGTCAGGTGTAACGGCCACAAACGGCAAAACCACGATCTCCCACATGCTGGCTCACTTGCTTAAACAGATCGATCCAAAGGTTGGGTTGATAGGAACAGCCGGACATTATTTACCATCAGGTCGTATACACCCCGACATAAAAAACCCGGTCACAACGCCGTTCCCAACCCAGCTTGACGAGTACTTTGAAATCATGAAGGACGCAGGAACAAAACACGCTGTTCTAGAAGTTTCCAGCTTCGGTCTTGAAGGCGGAAGGTTGCTTGGCTACGAATTTGACGTGATGGCGATTGCAAACATCAGCGCCTGCCACCACAGCGACTTCCACGGAGGCCAGGACAAATACGCTTCAGTCAAGCTCCACGCCCTCGATCTTCTGAAATCGGACGGCGTGGCCATACTTAACTCTGACGATCAACTGTTTACCCAGGCAAAAGCAATAGCCACCGATAAAAAAATATTGACATTTGGAGAAACCAGCGCTGATTTCTTGCTCAAAGAACTCATTCCAGAAAAAACCGGATCAATGATGACTATAGCAATAAACGGCGTGGAAATATCGTTCAAACTGAATCTCCCTGCAAGAGTCAACGCTCTCAACGCTCTTTGCGCTCTGGCAATGTTCGAAGGTTTGGGCTACTCGAGCATCGATTACGCCAGTCAGTTGCAATCCATGCCGGAGATCATGGGCAGATGGAACTGGGTTGACCAAGGCCAGCCGTTCACGGTTGTCGTGGACAAGGCAAACACGCCCGAAGCCTTGAGGATTGTTGGCGAACACATGGATTCTGTGAATGCCAAACGAAAAATCGCTGTTGTCTGCACGGTTGGTGAAGGTGGCGCCGAGGGCAGGCTTGAAATGGCCAGAGTCGCTGCAAAAGCTTTTGATTATATAATTGTTTCTTACGACGATGCCAAAAATGAAGACCCTGACGCAATCATCTCCGAATTTTCCTGCTACCTTAAAGAATTCGGTGCCAGTTTTATAGCGGTTCCAGACAGGGCTGAAGCGATTAACGAAGCGATAAAGACTGCCTCTGTCGGCGATTTTGTAGCAATCCTCGGAAGAGGCGATGAAGATGGCATGTACCTCAAAGGCAAATGGGTGCCTGTTGACGACAGGGTTGAGGCCGAAAAGGCATTGAAAGGACTTGGTTACTGATGGAACTGACCATTGCTGAGATTGCAAGGATTCTTGGATATTGTGGCAACTACCCCGACACTAAGGTGAACGGTTTTGCTTATGATTCGAGGGATGTCCAGCCAGGCGACGCCTTTTTCTGCATTGTCGGCGCAAATGTCGACGGACACGACTTCGCAAGGCAGGCGGTTGAATCAGGGGCGTCGGTTGTCATCAGCCAGAACCCATTGAGTCTGTCAGCGCCAAACATCGTTTACTACCAGACTGAAGAGGCGTTAATCCTCCTTGGTCGTGAGTATCTGAAGAAATTCAGCCCTGAAATCATCGGAGTGACTGGATCGGCAGGAAAGACAACAACCAAGGAGCTTTGTGCCTCACTTCTCTCCAGGCGCTATAAAACAGCCAAAAACGACGGCAACCGTAACACGCCCATTGGTTTGCCATCTTCACTGAAAAACATCAAAAATGACACCGAAATCTTCGTTGCAGAGATGTCTGGCAGCTGGCCGGAGGAGATAAACACCATTCTCAGAATTTTCAAACCCAGGGTTGGAATCGTTACAAACGTCGGTCATTCCCATATCGAAGCGCTTGGATCAATCGATGGTGTGGCCAAAGTCAAAGGCAGCTTGATTAAGTCTTTGCCTGTTGGTGGAGTAGCCATCCTCAATGCCGATGACCAACGGGTCATGGCCATGTCGGCGCTCACAAAGTGCAAAAAGGTGACGTACGGCACAAACGAACATGCGCTGGTCAGAGGCTCGATGGACGGTGACGTGATATCAATCAGGGCTTATGGTCAGGTTCAGACATTCAGGCCAAAACTCGCCAGTATCCATTTTCTTTACGACTCCCTGGCAGCAGTCGCCTGCGCCCTCGAATTCGGATTGACACTGGAAGAATGTGCGATTGGCTGCGAGGAATTCGAACCGGTAGAAGGCCGTGGAAGGGTCATCGAGACAAAACAAGGCTTCACAATCATTGACGAGAGCTACAACGCCAACCCAGTTTCGATGCGAGAGACGCTCAAAATGCTGTCCCTCAAGCATGGAAGAAGGTTCGCTGCCCTTGCCGACATGCTCGAACTTGGCCCCGAGGCTGAGAGGCTCCATTCCGAGCTTGGACGTTATCTGTCGGAACTGCGACTTGACGGCGTGTTCTGTTATGGTAACCTTTCACAATTGACAGCTAATGAAGTCAAGCCAAGCTTGCACTTTAACAGCAAACAGGAGCTCGTGGCAAGCCTGAAATCAAGGCTGCAAAAGGGTGACTGGGTGCTCGTAAAGGGCAGCAACGGCATGGGCATGAAAGAAGTAGTCGAAAGGCTAAAGGAGGAAATATGATTGAAAAGAACTGGATCTGGTTCCACGACCATTTTGGCAAGGGCGAAATGCACCTTCACGGCATCACGAAGTGGCTTGCAGAGGCTGAAACACCGTTTCAGCATATCGAAATTGGCATAAGCCCCTACTTTGGAAAGATAATCCTCATCGATGGCGACGTTCAGTCATCAATCGCCGATGAACACGTATATCATGAATGCCTCGTCCATCCGGCAATGCTCGCCCATCCAAACCCAAAGAACGTCCTTATTCTCGGTGGCGGAGAAGGCGCAACCCTTCGCGACATCCTCAAGCACAAGTCGGTTGAACGCTGCGTAATGTGCGACATCGACAGAATGGCAATCGACATGTTCAAGGAACACCTTCCGGAATGGCACCAGGGTTCGTTCAAGGATCCGAGAACAACGCTCATTCACGGCGACGCAAGGGCATACCTCGAAAAGGCAGCCGATGGCGAATTCGACGTAATCATCTCTGACCTCACCGAGCCATACGCTGGTGGCCCTGCACAGAGACTGTTCTCAGTGGAATGCTTTGCAGAAATCAAGAGAGTTCTTGGTCAGGACGGAATCTATGCCGCACAGTCATCTCTGCTCAGGCTCAAGACATACGAAATGCACCTTGCCATCAAAAAGACAGCAGAGACATCGCTCCCGTTCTCGCAGTCCTTTGCAGCCTACGTTCAGGCCTATGACACACCGTGGAGCTTCCTCATTGCCTGGAAAGACCCATCAAGAAGAATCGACATCACAGGCAAGGTTGACAAGCTCATCGCCGACAGGATCAAGGGCGAAGTGAAGTTCTACGACGAAGAGACCCACAGGCACATCTTCAGCCTTCCAAAGGATGTCAGGGAACTGCTCAAACAACCGTGCGAACCGATCACCGACAGCAAGCCGTTCAGCCTGGAGTCTAAAGCGTCGGATATGTAGACCACGCCTGACGGCGATAAAAAACTAGGCTCCTTGATTGTTGATACGTGGAAATCGGTGGCAAAGCCACACGATTTCATGCATTGTTAATGGTCGTTAAGTAAACAACCTCAAAAACCCTCTCTTTTTAAGAGAGGGTTTTTGTTTTGCTATATCCTTCTCCCGAAACGAAGTTTGGGAGAAGGTGGTTGAAAGCCGGATGAGGGAGTTTTTATAGCGGCTCCGTCGATAAAGGACTAAGTCCTTTGAACATCCTTGGTATTGATTTCTCGAACTAATCAATTTCTGTTAAGTCGTGTGCCTTGTTGTAGATCCTTGAAACCACGTAGCAAGCACAAAAGTTTCTTAGTTCTAGTTCTAAGTTTTGCAAAATATCAATATTTATTTTGTTCTATGACCATTGAATTGAGAATTGCTTCAAATTCTACCGGAAATTTTCCATTATCAAAATAATAAAATCCGACTGGGATAACTCGTGAATTAGTAGAATAAATAATCCCACTACAATAACTTTTTTCAGATGAACTCTCTACCATTACATTTGGTTCAGATAAATATACGCTGATATTATTGAATTTTACGACAGATTTTTCATTTAAATTCGGGTCATCAATTTCAAGGCTCCTTTCACCAATTAACTCCATCCGCATAAATTCTTTATCAAAATACAAACTATCAATGTCGCTTTGGGCAGCGACCTTATTATCTATTTGTATAGTATTAAGAGGTTCATTGGATTCATTGTTTTTAGGAAATGTATCTAATATCCAACCTGATGGTGTCGAAAATGTTAGCTTTGAGTTAGAAAAAAAATATTGTTTACTTGGCTGCATGCTGATGGAACTACAAGACATAAGAAATACAATAGTGATCATCAATCCTAAAAATTTTGCTGTTTTTTTCATACAAACCTCCATTTTTTGTTTAGAGTGTAACAAGAGAGAGAGAGAGAGAGAGTAAATACGCCAAAATGCTCGATTGGAGAAATTTGTTAATATCTTATAAACTGGAGGTTACAGAAACAAAGTTAATGACAACAATCCAGGTGACAATAAACCTAAAAAAACGACATTATCTATAGTTTCCCCGCCTCATGGCTTGAGTCACTTGGAAATTTATTGTTTCTTGCCTTTGTTCCTCTCAGAAATGAAAACTCCCTGGATTCACTCCAGGGAGTTTCAAGCATCAGTGTATTTGAGGAAAATCCTCAACCAAAGGTTGAGGCGATTATTGCGATGTTGCGCTTGTGAAGTTGAGTTTGACTTTCATTGCAGGAGTCACCATTCCTTCGTGGAGAAGCGACTCTTTGCCGATTTCAATCACGTTGCCGAAAACATCAAGCATCGAGTCTGTGAAACGCATGTTCCTCAGACCATATGCAATCTTGCCGTTCTCAACCATGAACAGACCGTCTCTTGTCAAGCCGGTGAGCATGACGTTGAGCGGGTTCATGAAGCCGATGTACCAGAAGCGTGTGATCAGTACGCCTTTTTCTGTTCCAGCAATGATCTTTTCAAGCGATGAGTTGCCACCTGAAACAACGAGGTTGCCAGGATATGGCCCCCATGACGAGGTGGCTGGCCCGCCGTGACCGGTGTTTGGTTTACCGGTTTTTGCAGCGTAATACGAATCGTAAACGATGTTTTTTGGAACACCCTTTTCGATGATCGGAAGAACCTTCTTCGGGGAACCTTCGAGATCGAAGCCCCTCGAGTTGAAGGCCGGGTTGTAAGGGTCATCGATGACTGAAACCTTCTCATCAACGACTTTCTTTCCAAGGTTTGATTCAATCCACGAGTTTCCGGCTTCTGCTGCAGAGGCTGAAACACCGGAATAAACGAGGTTTGAAAGCAGTTCATGTGAAGCGTAGTGGGTCAGGATAACGTCATACTTGCCTGGTACGAGGTCTTTCGGGTTGTGGCCAACGAGAGCCCTGTCGCACGATTCGGTCACGATCTTCATCGGGTCTATTTCCCTGATGTGATCTGTATCAACTGAGGCAAATCCTGATGAATTCTCGGTCATGGCGATGCAGCGGAGGTTTGAATCTGCTGTTTTGTTGTATGCTTCAACTCCGTTGTTGTTTACAATCGCCATTTCGTTCCAGCCGTTTGAGAAGGCGCCGGCAAGAATCAGGTTCTTTGGTTTTGCATACTCAACCATCTTCCTTACAGCTTCAGCCCTCTGATCCGGCGAATAGTTGGCAGTCTCTTCATCCATCGGTGAACCTGGTTTGTATTCAGCCTTCGATGGCAGGTTGAATTTTACCGGATTGACTTCCGAAAGGTCGCAAAGCTCTGAGGCTTTTCTGACTGCCGACTTGAGCGATTCATCATCGAGTGATCCGACGTTTCCTACACCCTGTCTGCCGTTTCTCATGATTCTGACGATAACGGTTGCTGAGTTTTCTTTTACATTCTGATGGATGTGGGAGTTTGCAAATCTTGTGAGCGACTGGTCTGTGTTGTCAATGAAAACATCGCACTGGTCGCCCTGGCACATGGCAAGAGTTTTCTTTGCTATTTCGAGAATGTTCA
>CAYYJO010000056.1:0-13193 GCA_964472265.1 uncultured Caldisericales bacterium
TCCTAGGAATCCTTGACAAAATTCAATTGTGGCCTTATTTTCTACATATTATGGATGAAGAAATCAAACAAATCAGAGCTGTAAAATCCGATCTGCCGGTTGTCGCCTTCATTGGAAGGCCATCTGTCGGCAAATCCACGATTTTCAATAGAATACTCCGAAAAAACCTTGTCATAACCGACAGGAAATTCGGAGTGACCAGGGACAGGATCATGGAAGACTTTGAGTGGAACAGGGTTCCATTCACACTCATGGACACCGGCGGAATCGCACCCGAAGAAGGCCCAATCCAGAACCAGGTATCGATCCAATCAGAACTTGCGCTTGGTATGGCTGATCTGATCGTCTTTGTCGTTGATTCAATCACGGGTCCGACAAAAGAGGACATTTACGTTGCAAAACTCCTCAAAAACGCCCGCGACAGGGTGATTCTGGTTGCGAACAAGGCAGACAATAAAGACTATTCAGACCACAACTTTTTCATTCTCGGATTTGGCGAACCATACTACCTCTCTGCAATGTCAGGGCGCAACCTTGCCGACCTTCTGGACATGATCGTCAACAAAATAAAGATCGTCACAGCAGACAAACTGGAGGAGGTTGAAGAAGAGTGGATTCCAAGGATAACAATCGTTGGCAAGCCAAACGTTGGCAAATCCTCGCTTTTAAACCAGATTCTCGGCGAGAAGAGGGCAACCGTTTCTGAAATAGCCGGAACAACACGCGACGCCGTCGACACCCTGATCGAGTTCGACGGGAGAAAATTTGTGCTGGTGGACACTGCAGGAATCAGGAAAAAATACAAATATGACGAACAACTGGATTTTGTCACCGTCAAGCGTTCAGAGCAGGCGATACACAGGTCTGACCTTTGCATCATGACCATCGACGGTTCGCTTGGCGTTGCCTCTGAAGATCAGCACCTTGCAAGGTTCATCGCCGACGAAGGAAAAGCCTGCATCATTGCCCTCAACAAAATCGACCTCGTTGAAAACAGGGCTCCACTGCTTGAGCACCTGGAGCACCAGCTCAGATTTATCTCATACGCACCAGTGATCCCGATGTCGGCTTTGACTGGCAAAAACACAATAAAAGTATTCCCCACAATCATCACTGTGCTCGACCATTTCACGTCCCGCATCACCACAGGAAAGTTCAACAAGTTCATATCGGAGGCAACCGACAGGCAGTCCCCGATGATTCACAGGGGAAAGCTCCTGAAAATCTACTACGGTACACAGGTTGCAGCAAAACCTCCGATTTATGAACTATTTGTTAACGACCCGGATGCTGCATCGCCTGCGTATATGAGGTATCTGGAGAACCAGCTGAGACTTTCCAACGATCTCGCAGGAACACCGATAATATTCCGATTAAAGGAGCGTAGATGAGGGTTTGTGTCATGGGAGCAGGTGCCTGGGGCACCGCCCTGACCCTCCAGCTTGCCTCAAAAAACGTCGAAACGGTCTTATGGGCAAACACAAAACCGCTCTGGGACGAGATCGTAACAAAGCATGAAAATACCAGCTTTTTTCCTGGTTTTACCATTCCGGATTCGGTGGCAATTGAGTTTGACCTCTTGACAGCCACAAAGTCAGTAAATATAATCATCGTCGCTGTACCAGGTAAATATCTTGCGGATACTGCAAGGGAGTTTGACCTTGACAATCGGGTGAAGGTACTGTCAGCAACCAAGGGCATCGAAGCCAAAGAAGGTCTGACTGCAAGCGAAATCCTCTCCAAGATTTGGAAACTGTCCGACGACAGGATTGCAGTTTTGTCAGGCCCTAACTTTGCCAGGGAAGTCGCGATGGGACATCCCACGGCTTCAGTTGTGGCTTCAAAGTCCGAAGAGCTTGGCAAAGAACTCCAGACGCTGCTCTCAAACGAGAGCTTCAGGGTCTACCGTTCTACCGACGTTGCCGGTGTCGAAATCGGCTCGGTTTTAAAAAACGTCGTGGCAATCGGGGCCGGAATCGTTGAAGGTCTGGGATTCGGAGCCAACACCAAGGCAGCGCTCATTGTTCGTGGCATCGAAGAGAGCCGAAGGCTGATTTCAGCAATAGGCGCTGATGAATCCACGATTTATGGGTTATCATGCCTGGGTGACATGGTGGCAACCTGCTTCTCTCCAATGTCTCGCAACAGAAGTTACGGATATTGGATTGGCCAAGGTTTGTCGCCTTCAGAGGCAGAAATGCGGATTCAATCTGCAGGAAATGCCATCGAGGGGCTTGACTCTTTGGAAGGATTGCTTAAAATTGCAGGCAGGTACAGGACACAACTCCCAATTGCAGAAACAATCAGCAAAATAGTGCATGGCAGTTTGGAGCCCTTGCCAGCTGTAAAGCAGCTGATGACGAGGGAATTGAAAGAAGAAAGACAAAAAATTTAAAGGAGGAATTTAAAATGACAAAGCCAGAACTCATCGACAAGATCGCAGCACAGACGAAGTTTTCAAAGAAGGATTGCGCAGCAATGCTCGACGCAACGCTCGACTCAATCAAGCACGCAATGAAGAGCGGAGAAAAGGTTCTCCTCGTCTCATTCGGCAGCTTCTATGTCAGGAACAGGGCAGCACGCAAGGGCGTCAACCCGAAGACAAGAAAGCCACTCAACATCGCAGCAAAGAAAGTTCCAGCATTCAAGCCGGGCAAAGACCTCAAAGAAGCAGTCAAGGGCGGAAAGTAATCAGTTAACTCTTGAACAATGAAGCCAGGTTATGTTAGAATAGCCTGGCTTTTTTATTTCGGGACGTAGCGCAGTTTGGTTAGCGCGTCAGTCTGGGGGACTGAAGGTCGGCAGTTCGAATCTGCCCGTCCCGATATTCAGCCTCGGCTAACGCCGAGGGGAACACTGATCCCTTTGATTCCTGTCAATATTGATTATTCGAAATTAATTCGAAAAATCTTTGAGTCCATGTGGTTCATAAAAAAACCTTGTCCAATTCTTTCATCAGTAAGCTTTCCAGGACAGAGCAGCACAAATTTGTGAATCAAACAAACACTCTTAGATCCAACTGGTTAAACGCTTAACCATCTCGGGCTCCAAACAAAACGGCGTGAAACCGTGAAACAAAAATTGTGACCCGAATGGATCGATATATGTTAAAAACCGTAGTCAATTCCTCGATCAATTCGAAGTTAAAACCTGCTCTTTACAAACCAAACCAGTCTGCTAAAATTTCTTTTCGTCGGGATGTGGCTCAGTTTGGTAGAGCGCTTGGTTCGGGACCAAGAGGTCGGCAGTTCGAATCTGCCCGTCCCGACCAAATCACGATCCCATAGAAAATCCCCTAACGATAATCGATATATTATTTGGTAGAAAGACACTTTTAAGGGTTCGGGGCCAAGAGGTCAAAAGTATCGAATCTGCCCGTCCCGACCAAATCATCAACGTCTCCGCCGGTAAAGAACTATCCCTTTTGAATAAACCTATCTGGAAATCACTGACAAAGCCAGATGATTTCAATGAATACGAGAGATCATCAAAAAAATAAGCATAATCTAATCCTTCGTCTGCATAAGCGGGAGAAGGTGGCACGAAGTGCCGGATGAGGGAGTTTTAACGGCTCCGCCGATAAAGAACTGAGCCACTTGACTTGTGTTGTTTTGAAATCGCGGAGCAAGTCCGCCGATTTCTTTCAGTCAAAGTGGTGATGATAAGAAAAATCAGTATCTTTGCCTCCATTATGAAGGTTTGAAGAGTGTAACCCATGTGCTAGTGAAAAGTGTTACCTATGTGGTTAGTTGAACAAAGTGCCGGAGGGTTCCAAAAGAAGAACTCCCCCTACCCCCTCTTCGCAAGAGGGGCAAAAAAATGAAAACACTCCATCACCCTTAATCCCTCTCCCAGACTGCGTCCGGGCGAGGGAAAATTGGCAAAATCCTTCGCCTGGCAATTCAGAGGTGACACAAAGTCCATCCCTCTATCCTTCTCCTGAAACGAAGTTTTGGGAACAGGTGGCCCGGATGAGGGAGTTTTAACGCCTCCGCCGATAAAGAACTAACCTCCCTTGAAAATCCTGTTTTTTTGTTTCAAGAGGTAAATTCGAGAAATCTCTAAAGCAGAACGGTTATATATAAAAAGGCTCAATCACCGAAATTTACCTCAAATCGGATCAAACCCAATGTTTTCATAAATGAACGTCAAAATATCGGTCGTTTCATCAATCGCCTTGTCTGGCGATTTGTCAAAATGCCCACTATCGGAGAAATACTTGAGCAAAACAGGGTTGTCAGCTGATTGAGCCTCCTGGAGTGAAGCGACAAATTTGAATGAATGAAGAGGCTGGCACTTGCTGTCATTACTGTTTGTTACAATCATCATTGCCGGGTACTTTTCACCGATTTTCACGTTGTGAAGCGGGGAAAGCTTGTAAATCCATTTGAAGTCATCGGGATTGTCCGAGCATCCGCTTTCTGTCATAAAAGCCTTGCTGAAACTGAATTTGTGATACCTGAGTTTGTCATAGGCACCGTTTTGAGCGATAGCGACAGCAAACAAGTCGGGACGATAATTAACACTCGCGCTGATGAGCCTTGCACCTTCCGACCCACCAATTATTGCCAAATGCCTGGAATCCATAATGCCTTGAGAAATCATGTATTCCGCTGCAGCAACGAAATCATCAATCGAATTCTGCTTGTTTTCCCTTGAACCAGCCCTGTGCCAGCTCTTGCCAAACTCGCCTCCACCCCTCACACCAGCTACCGCAAATATCCCGCCATGTTCAACAAAAACCCTCGTACGAACACGGAAATAAGGCTTGTTGATCATGCCGTAACCACCATACGCCTCAAGAAGAACAGGATTAACCTTTGTCAAATCCAACCCTTTCCTGTAGTACACCGTCAGTGGAACCATCGTTCCATCCTTGCTTTTGTACATTTCACACCTGCACTCGGTGTCAATTCTATCGATGGTTCCTGTGTTTGAATGGATTGGCTGCATTTCTCCGGTTTTCATATCAAAGAGCAACATCTGATCTGGATTTGTAAACGATGTTCTCAGCATGGTTGTTTTGTTGTCGTCATCGCCAATCACCTTGCCAGACATAAGATAAAGTGTATTTCCATATCCTGCGTCAATTGATTTTATGTAATTCCCGCTGGCGTCAAACTGTTGCAAAACCAGCTTCCCATCCACATTAACCTGGGCAAAGATTTTGTCCTGTTTGATCCTGATCGATTCGGGAACGATGTTTGAATCAACAAAATCAAAAATCTTCGTGCAGTTTTCCTTATCAGGCCTGGCCGGATCAACAAGCATCAGTTGAGAACCATTGATGTATACCCACTTGCCGTCGATTTGACCCATAAAACCGCAGCTAAAATCTGTTGGTTCGTCATAAAACTTGCGGAAACTTGAATTTGGCTCATCCGTCTTTTTGAAATAGAACCCCCATTTATCGGTGAAAATCTCGGCAATCATCCAGTCATCTTTTGTAAAGCACAGCAATTTGCTTGGTTTTTCATTGATCCCCAAGTCTGAGCATTCGACCAGAGTCTTGTCATCCTTGGGTTTTGTTCCAATCTTGTGGAACTTTACCGACAGCGACAAAAGCTTGCCGGTGACGCCGTCATTCTCACGTTTTGGACTGGTGTAGATGATTCCATCTTTCCAAAAGCAGGGAGTGCCGAAATCCTTAATCGGCTCATCTTTCAATACCTGTCGGGTTGTGAGATCAACGATGTAGAGTTCGCCGAAATCTGTTCCCGATCGATGCAAGCTAATTATACAGTATTTCCCATCATCTGAGACATCTCTGACGCCGACAAAGGCATATGAATCGGTGAAATCTCCTGGATCGAACAAAACTTCTTCAGCGTCATTGATGCCATCTCTCATGACGATCCTGGTTCTGCCATCTTTATGGCTGGTTCTTCTGAAAAACAGCATCTGCCCAGCTTTTGAGAGATTGCTGGCAAAACCCAGTCGGTCTCCTTTGAAAAACCGTTCCACTTCACGCCTTATCCTGTTTCTGAGAGGGAGACCGGCAAAGTATTTTTCTGTGAAATCCAGCTGCAATGTGAGCCAATCTTTCACATCCCGAGATTCTGAATCCTCCAGCCAGCGATAGGGATCAGCAACCTTTGTGCCGTGGTAATCGTCTACCACATCAACTTTTTTGGTGAATGGGTATCTCATCTTTGCCTCCCAAATCTCTTTTGTATAAAAACTACAGCCTTTGCATGAACTTGGCAAGCTGGATTGATTTGTTTAATCAAGGCGGTTTTTCTGCTAAAATATTACCCATGGATTTTTTCGACATACTCAAACTACTCCTGATTCTTGCCTGTGGCCCAGGACTCATGTTTCTTCTTGGGCTTGTGCAAAAGCGCACGAAAAGGCACCTTTCGTGGTCACAAAAAACCATCCTCAACGCCATTGGCTCGGTCGTGCTGGCGCTGCCAATCATTTATCTTGGTTTACCGTTTAGTATCGTGTCGATTGAAAATCTCGGTGTAAACAGGTTTGTGTGGTGGTGGTTGCCAGCTTCGCTTGGTTTTGCGGTAGCTCTTATACTTCTGAATGCCGGCATTGCCCTCGGTTACCAGAGATTATTCAGGATCGATGAATCAAAGCTCGTATCATTTAAGCGCGCCAACTATTTCAACAAAATGTCCAAATCAAAAAAGAACATGACTCTGACAGTAATTTTTGGTGGAATCATCGCCCCCTTGTGTGAAGAGCTTTATTTCAGGGGATTGCTGCTCACGTTTTTCCTTATGTTTTTCAATCCATGGATCGGAATTGCTGCCACATCAATTGTATTTGGACTTGCACACTTTGACTCGGTCGGTGTGATTGTGACAGGAATAATTGACGGTGTCGCACTCTCTCTGGTCTTCATTTTCACCGGATCACTGTGGGTGCCGGTTCTCGTTCATATCTTCAACAATTCAATCGGGCTTGTGGCTTTTGCCATCGAAAACGCCAAGGTTAAAGACGAATCCCAAAATGATGGAAACACATTCGGTCAATCTGTTTCAAATGATTGCGACACTGATATAATTGCGGATGAAGAAAGGCAGGCATGCAATGAAGAGGAGATTCAAATTCGACCAGACCAAGACACCGCTTGTTGATGCGGTAATTGATTATATCGGACAAAACAGGCTTCCCTTCCACATGCCGGGCCACGAGCGCGGCGGAGCCATTCCTGAACCGTTGAAGGAGTGGTTTGGAGAAAAGCTTTTCCTCTGGGATCTAACAGAAGTCCAGCACATGGACTACCTCCACCATGCCGAAGGTGTCATTGCCGATGCAATGAAGCTTGCAGCCGACGCTTTTGGCGTCAGGGAAACAAAGTTCCTCATCAACGGCACAACCGTTGGCGTTCAGGCAATGATGCTCTCGTCGGTTCTACCTGGCGAAAAGATCATTCTCCAGAGAAACTCCCACCGCTGCACAGTTGGTGGTCTGATACTGGGTTCGCTTGAGCCAATCTACATCCATCCAGAGTACAACGAGGATTTTCGTGAATACACCTCGGTTTCAACCGAAACACTCGGCAAGGCGATCAAGAGCCACCCGTCTGCAAAGGCGGTATTGTTGACAACACCGAACTATTTCGGTCTTGCCTCCGACATCCAGACGCTCTCTTCAATGGCGACAATCAAGGGTTTCAGGGTGCTTGTCGATGAGGCTCACGGCGCTCATTTCCCGTTCCATCCCGACATGCCGGTTTCAGCAGTTGAATGTGACGTCGATCTGGTCACGCACTCTGCCCACAAAACCTTACCGACACTAACCCAGACTTCATGGCTCCACGTTGTCACGGAAAGGGCTGCCTCAGACAGGCTTATGATGTATCTGACAGTTCTCCAGTCCTCATCGCCATCCTACATTTTCATGTCGGCGCTGGATGCGTGCAGGCGTTTCATGGTCGAGCTTGGGACTGAAAGACTCGGTCAGGCGCTTGAAATGGCAGACTGGCTCAGAGACGAAATAAACAAGATTCCAGGCCTTCACTGCCCGGGTAGCGATGTGGTTGGAAAATCAGGCGTTGTCGGTTTTGACAGGACAAAAATTACCATCAGGGTTTCAGACCTTGGCCTCACCGGCTGGGAAGCCGAACGAATACTGAACGACGAATACAACGTTGAAATCGAGCTTTCTGATTCAGACAACATCCTTCTGTTTATAACCGTTGGCACAAAATGGGAAAACGTTAAAGCACTTGTTCCCAAGCTCCAGCAGATGGCGTCGAAGAAGTACAACTCCAGGCCAGTCAAGCGTTTCCCACTCCCCGAAATCCCACCGCTGGAAATACTGCCCACAAAAGCTGCAGCAGCCGACGCCTGCATGATTTCGCTTGACGAGGCTGTTGGGCGTGTGAGCGCTGACGTCGTAGCACCTTACCCGCCAGGCATCCCCGTGCTCATTCATGGAGAAATGATCACCCAGAACATCGTGGACTTCATCAGACAAGTAAACGAAAGCGGAGCACTGGTGCAAGGTGTTCATGAGAACATGTTGAGGGTGGTCAAATAGCAACCTTCCTGTAACGAACCTTGCCTTTGGTGCCGAAGCTGTCGATGGCATCGACTGGGCAGATGTTGATGCAGCCATAGCAGGCAGCACACGGTTTTTTGTATATCGGGAAATCTGTCATGGTCAAAGCTCCTGAAGGGCAATTCTTCACACACATGCCACACTTTGTGCACTTTGATTTGTTGATTTTTATGCCGTAGGAAATGCCAATCATCGGTTTTGTGTAGAATGGGACAATCATATCAAACCACGACCATTTATATGGAAGAACCTTGTCCGGTTGAACTTTTCCGGTTACAGCATCGATGATGTGGCTGACAAAGTTGGGGATGTCAATTTTGTCGGTGGATTCGGCATAGTCCTTTTCGAGAAGTGGCATGTGCTTTTCAGAGCGTGCAAAAGTCCAGGTTTCAAAGGCCTGTGTCATTCCAATTGCCACCAAGTCAACATTTTTCTTCCTGAGTTCAAGCCACAGCCTTCTGACAGCGTTTGAGGGCTGGCCGGCGTAATTTGCAAAAACAAAACTTTTTTTGCCTTTCATATTTGGCAGGTTTCTGACCCATTGAACAATAAGCCACTGGGGCGACCAGCAGTAAACTGGAAAGCAAATCCCGAAAAAGTCACAGCCATCGGGGTTTGGTGGCATGGTTTTGAAACTAAACACCTCGGAGTCAATCGAAAGAGCTTTCAGGGCTTCAACAAGCTTGCCGGTCAGATGCCTTGTGTTTCCTGAACCTGAAAATGAGTAGATTTTTGCTTTCATGGTAGCTCCTTAAAAAGTGCAAAAGCCAGCATTGGCTTGCTGGCTTTACTCGTATCAACATTTTGTAGTTACTTGTCTGTAACCTGAATAGAGATGATTTTTACTGATTGCTGCGGAATTTTCACGTTTGCTTCTTCGTTTTTTACCGTTGGCACCTGGCTGATTTTGTCACAAATCTCAAGCCCATCTGTTACAACGGCAAAAGTCGTGTAGTTTTCACCAATTTTTTGGTTGTCAACAAGCAGGATGCAGAAAATCGACGAGTTCGCAGACAAGCCGGAATTTGGAAGGAAAACGCAACCTCTTGTGGAATTTTTGAATGTCTTTTCAAACGGTATTGTTGCATATGGCTTTCCAAGGCCGTTGTTGAACGGATCGCCGGCTTGGATGAAAAATCCTGGCTCGACATTGTAAAAATTAAGTCCCTGATAGATTGGCATGACGTTTCCATCGTTTTGCTTCACGCCTCTGCACCACTCAAGGAATTTTTCGCATGTCTTTGGTGCGTTGTAGGTTAGAAGCTGCATTGTGAACGATCCTTCGGTTGTGTTGAAGGTTATCTTTGGGAAATCGTCAGGCTTTTCATCCGAGTAGCTCTCCATGCCTGTGCAAGAGGCGAGGAAAACAAATGCCAGAGCAACGAAAATCAGTTTTCTACTTGACATAGGCCTTCTGGATGACAACCGGTGTCACCGGCTTCTCGCCATTTGTCGGTGTGTTTTCAATCTTGTCGATAACATCCAATCCTTTTGTGACCTGGCCGAAAGCTATGAATCCCTGGGTATCGAGACCTGGATTGTCGATTGTGTTGATGAAGAACTGCATGTCTGACTGGGTCACGCCTGCATTCGAGGAAGCCATCGCTATTGTCCCTCTTAGGTTCTTGTGGGTCTTGACTCCTGACATTTTCATGGTTCCGCCACCTGAACCGTTACCTGCCGGATCGCCGCCCTGGACGACAAAGTTTTTCACGATCCTGTGGAATGTCAGACCGTCGTATGCTTTTGAATTTACTTTGTCGATCATGTTGGCAGATTCTATGGTTGTGTCACCGAAAAGGGTTACTTCGTAGGTGCCAAGCGATGTCTCAAAAACTATGGTCTTAGCAAGTTCGCCTTCTGGGACCTTTGTGTCTGTCTTTGGCGGTTCAACCGGCTGATCCTGCTTTTCAATGGTGATGTCCGAGTAGGCCGGGCCGACTCTGTTTGTCGTGTCTTCCGACGCACCGATCTGGGTTGTGGTTCCACCACAAGTTGCCAAACCTGCCACAACGATTGCCATCAATGCCAGTGCCAAGAATTTTTTCATGCATTCCTCCAGTTAGCTGTTCGGATTAGAACTTACTATTTTTGCACTTTTTTTCAAGCTTCGGGCAGTTAACCGGATTACTTGACCCAAACTTTGGTCATGACAACTTTTTCAACCGGTGACGACATGGCACCGTCATTGCCCCTGACGCATCTGACGTTCTCAATTTTTTCGATAACGTCATAACCTTTTGTGACCTTGCCGAACGCCACAAAACCGTAGTCGTCAAGCCTTACATTGTCGGCTGTGTTGATGAAAAACTGTGCGTCCGACTGGTCGGTGATCGGTTTGTTTCTGGAGCCTGATGCCATCGAGATCGTACCCTTTACGTTTGAATTCTTGCCGATTGGATCCATCTTCATTTCACCACCGCCCATGCCGGTTCCCTGTGGGTCTCCGCCCTGGATCACAAAACCGTTTACAACACGGTGAAATGTTAGATTGTTATAAAACCCTGATTTCGCCTTTGTGATAAGATTGTTTGTAGCAACCGGTGTGCTATCTTCCAGAGTCACCTCGAACGTTCCATGATTTGTTTCAAATACTACCGTTTTTTCTTCAGCCATTTTTCCTCCTAAATTAAAAACCGCAACGCAGTCATGCTGCATTGCGGTTTGTTTGGTTCATCGAGCTTACTTTACGTATGCTTTTGTGATGACAACTTTTTCAACCGGGCTTGAGTTTGCGCCGTCTGCGCCTGGCCCACACTGGACATTTTCGATCTTCTCGATTGCGTCATATCCGGCTGTAACCTTACCGAATGCGATGAAGCCCATTCCGTCAAGGAAAGTGTTGTCGTTTGTATTGAAGAAGAACTGTGCATCTGACTGGTCAGTGATTGGCTGAGCCTGGCTTGAGGATGCCATTGCGATTGTGCCCTTGAGGTTTGAGTGTCCGCCTATTGGATCAACGCCCATTTGGCCGCCGCCCATGCCTGTTCCCTGTGGATCGCCGCCCTGAATGACGAAGCCCTTGACAACGCGGTGGAATGTGAGGTTGTTGTAGAAACCGGCTTTGACCTTGTCGATCATGTTCTGAGAAGCGATTGGTGTGTCGCTGTAAACGCCGAATTCGATGTTGCCATGGTTGGTCTCAAAAACGATTGTTGCCATGAACTCGCCTGATGCCGGCTGTTCAGTCTTTTCTTCTGTCTTTGTTTCCTGCTCGGTTGCTTCGGTCTTTTCTTCCGTTGCTTCCTGCTTTGTCTCTTCGGTCTTCGGTTCTTCCTTGACCTGCTCGGTTGTTTCTGTCTTGGTTGTGTCTGTGTTTGCGACTTCTTCAGTCTTTTCTCCGCATGCAGCAAACATTGCCACCATTGAGAAGGCGAGGAGAAGAGCAGCAAATATTGTTACGAACTTTTTCATTTATGTTTGTTCCTTTCGATTATCAGTTGTTGTCGTCGAGCTCTTTTTCGAGTTCGTCGTAGTCTGCTTTCAAAACATTGATGTTTTCGCGCTCAAGGTCTGATTCGGACATGACCCTGACCGATCTGTCGGCGCCTTCACGGGCAAATTCGCGAAGATACTGTTCTTCTT
This sequence comes from uncultured Caldisericales bacterium, assembly GCA_964472265.1. GTDB lineage: Bacteria > Caldisericota > Caldisericia > JAAYUI01 > JAAYUI01 > JAGNLA01. Next base: position 12,106 of record CAYYJO010000056.1, read on the forward strand.
CGGATTCTGTCTGTTCCTGGCGTCTGAACCTTGGCTGGCGTTCCGGTGCCGGAAGCGTTGCCTTGATTGAGAGTCTGATCTTTCTTTCCGGAACCCTGATGTCGATGATCTTGCATGAAACAGTCTGACCTTCATGGATCTCTGTATCGATGCGCTCGACCCTGTGGTGTGCAACCTGTGAGATGTGGAGAAGGCCCGAGACACCTTCTTCAATCTCGATGACGGCGCCAAACTTCAGGAGTCTGGTCACTGTGCCTTCGACAACGTCGCCAACAGAGTACTTGTACGGGACAAGATCCCACGGATGTGGCTGTGCCTGGCGGAGTGAAAGGCTTATTCTGCCTTCGTCATCTGATTTTTTGATGACCTTAACGTTGACTTTCTGCTTCTTCTTGAGAACTTCCTGCGGGGTCTTTCTGGAACCCCATGTAAGTTCTGAAAGATGGATGAGGCCTTCAACGCCTTCGCCAAGTTCGACGAATGCGCCAAATTCTACGAGGCCGACAACGGTTCCTTCGTAAATTTCGCCAACAGAAAGCTGGTCGATGAACTCTTTTTTCCTTCTGTCACGGTCATTTTCGAGGATTTCCTTCTGTGAGCAGACGACCCTGCGGGTTGGCTTCTCGACCTCGATGACCCTTACTTTCATTTGTTTTCCAACCCATTTTGCCGGATCGGTGTTACGATTGAGATCTATCATTGAGCGTGGCACAAAAGCGGTCACTCCGACATCTACCAGAATTCCGCCCTTGACGGCTTTCCTTCCGATGGTTTCGATGACTTCGCCCTTCTCCTTCATCTCGGTGAGTTTGTCCCAGATGAGTTCGAAATCGGCTCTCTTCTTTGAGAGGATGATGTTGCCCTCGTCATCTGATGTTTTGACGACCTTGCAAGAGATCTTGTCACCTGTGTTGTACAGTTTTGACAATGGTTCTCCATGGGTTTCGATCTCTGCCCTCGGAATGAAGCCTTCCGACTTCTGTCCGATGTCAACAAGAAGACCGTCGTCCATAACCTTGACCACCAGTGCTTCTATGAGCTGGTTTCTGTCAAGTGACTTGAGGTCGAAGTCAAGGGCTGACTTCATC
>CAYYJO010000057.1:0-12932 GCA_964472265.1 uncultured Caldisericales bacterium
ATATTATTCTCTTTTATTAGTTTATTTAAATCATCATCTTTTTTTGTCCAAAGGTTTTCAAACTTCGAATCAATATAATCATAAACCTTTATTTGTTTTTATGATTTGCCAGTATTGCTATATGAGTGCTTAAAGGTTAATAATCCTTCAGAATCAAGCAAGGAACAATCTAATTTTCCTTCTACACTAAATGATACTTCAATTTCGGCATCTTCATTGCCCGCTCCTTTGAAAATATCTTTTGCATCAATCTTTCCATCAAAGAAAGCCTTTAAAGCATATAGTATTATCGATTTTCCTGAATCGTTTTTACCTACAAGAACATTATACTTGTTAAGCTCAAAATTTGATAATTCTTTTATCCCTCTGAAGTTTTTGATGCTAATTTTCTTAATTATCATCTTTCCTCCATATGGCGGAGAAGGGGGGATTTGAACCCCCGAAGCAGGTCGCCCCACTTACCTGATTTCGAGTCAGGCGCTTTCAACCGCTCAGCCACCTCTCCGCACTGCGTGACAATATATCAAAACGCGGGGCGTTTGGCAAGGAAAACTGTTAAATGGTCTCAGAGCCTGAACAGCTTGCGGTTGTCCAGGAATTTGATGCGGTCGGTCGATCCGCCTTCAGGCACCTTCTCGAGCATCCTGAAATACTCATCCATCCTTGAATCTCCAAGGTCGGCAAGGTGGAGCGCGAAGGCTTCGATGGTCATCGGGAGCTTGGGTGAGCCGTACTCGTAGGCGCCGTGGTGGCTGAGGATGCAGTGCTCGATATGGATTGTCAGCCTTGGGTCGAGTTCGGCTATGTGTGCGCATTTTTGGAAGATGTCGCGGCTGATGATGATGTGGCCAATCAATTCGCCCTCATCGGTTCGCTCGAAGTTCAAATCCCAGGAGTTTTCGCGGGTTTTGCCGATGTCATGGAAAAGTGCAGCCGTAAGTACAACATCACGGTCAATTGCTGGATAGAGCTGGGCTAGATGGTCACAGAATTTCATGACGCACAATGTGTGGTGCGCAAGGCCACCGATGTAGGCGTGGTGGAGGTTTGTGGCTCCAGGTGCTGTTTTGAAGCTGTCTGCGATTTCGGGATCATCGAAGAATGCGCCAACAACCCGCTTTAGACCGTGATCTTTTATCGAGGTAAGAAGCTCGTTAAGTTCGCTTAAAATGTCTGTGATTTCAACCGGTGACTGTGGAAGGAACCAGCTCTGGTCGAAGTTCTTCGGGTCTGCCTTGCCGATTCTTTCGGCAATCATCTGCAAACGCCCTTCATAAAGGTCGATCCTGCCACGGATTACAACCACCGACTTCTCGGCAAAATCAGCTCCAAACTCTTTTATTGAGTTTTCCCACATTTTGCCGTCGACGGTTCCTGTTTTGTCGCTGACTGTGAACTGGATGTAGGGTTTGCCTTCTTTTGTTTGACGTTCAGTTTTTTTCAGGCAGACATAATAATCCTGAAATTGTTGGCCTGGAGTGAATTCCTTGATAAATACATGGTTGTTCATCTGTCTCTCCTTTTTTGAAAAAATTCCCTGATGAGAGCTGCCGATTCGTCTTGTCCGCCCATCCTGAAAACCTGTGCGCTCCAGCCAAAAACCGGATGCACAGCCAGATTTCCCCGTGAACCACACGCTCCGTTTGCCGGATCGTAGGCTGAAAAGAAGATTTTTGTGATGCGTGCAAGAAGGATTGCACCGACGCACATGGGGCAGGGTTCCAAAGTGACGTATATTGAAGCGCCGGTAAGCCTGCGGTCACCAAGCGTTTTTGCTGCATTTCTGATGGCTACGATTTCGGCGTGGGCTGTGGGGTCATTATCAAGAAAAGTTCTGTTGAAACCAGAGCCAATTACCTGCCCATTTAAAACTATGACAGCGCCCACCGGTAGTTCTTCATGCTGGAGCGCCAGTTTTGCCTGATCAAGAGCCAGTTTTGCAAATTCTTCCATCGGTTGTCCCAAAATAAAAACGCGGCTGACAGGATTTGAACCTGCAACAACCGGTTCCGTAGACCGGTACTCTATCCAATTGAGCTACAGCCGCACTCTAGTTTTTAATCAAAGAGGCGGCTTTGTCAATGCGATCCAGGCTAAGAGAGCGCCCAAGCACCTGCATGCTCTCAAACAGTGGCGGTGTGGCCTTCTTGCCTGTGACTGCAATGCGGATTGGCATGAACAGGTCGCCAGCGCCCCAGCCAAGCGATGAAGCCAGCGCACGACAGGTGTTTTCAATCTCCGTGTGGTTCCAGTCCTCAATTTTTGAAAGCTCGTCCTTGACCATTTCAAGTGCGTTCGAGATTTCCGGAAGTGATTTTTTCTTAGATTCAAACAGCGCCTTGTCATATTGAAGTTCTGTCTTGAAGAAGAAATCGAAGGCGTCTGGTGATTCCGAGAAGAGCCTGATTCTTTCCTGCTCAAGCGCAATCACGCTCTCAAGCCACTTTCTGTCATGATTGTCAGTATCGAATCCTGCATTTTTGAGGTGCGGGATCACTTCATCGACGAGTTTTGGGAGCGGCATTTCGCGGATGTAAACGCCGTTGAGCCATTTGAGCTTTTCAGGGTCAAAGATTGCGTCTGAGCGCTGGATTTTTTCCAGGCTGAAGGCATCGATCATTTCCTTGACTGTCATTTTTTCCCTGTTGTCGCCAGGATTCCAGCCCAGGAGAGCGATGAAATTGACGACGGCTTCGGGAAGGAAGCCAAGCGCCTGAAAATCGCCGATATATACAGCTCCTTCACGCTTTGAAAGTTTTTTTCTCTGGGTGTTGAGGATGAGCGAGAAGTGTCCAAACTGTGGTACATCCCATCCAAGGGCTTTGTAGATCAAGATTTGCTTGGAGGTGTTGGTGAGATGATCCTGACCTCGCAGGACGTGTGATATTTCCATAAGGTGGTCATCGATGACGCATGCGAAGTTGTAAAGTGGCATCCCGCCTGGTTTTGCGATGATGAAATCGTCAAAGGTTTCGGAATCGACATCGACAGTTTCCCTGATGAGGTCTGTGAAGCTGATTTTTGCATCGTCCGGAACCCTTAGCCTTATGGTTGCCCTTTCTCCATTTGCCACTCTTCTTTTGGCTTCTTCGATCGGGACATTCCTGCAGGCATTGTCGTAGCGGTAGATGACGTGGGCTTTTTCGGCAGCCTCTCGCTTTGCTGCTAGTTCTTCCTGTGGGCAGAAGCAATAGTAGGCAGTGCCGTCATCGATTAATTGGTTTATGAACTTTTTGTAGATGTCGACTCGCTCTGACTGGCGGTATGGGCCAAACTTGCCTGGATTGTCCGGACCTTCATCCCAATCGAGGCCAAGCCACTTGAGGCCTTCATAGATTGCCATTTCCGATTCGTGAGTGGATCTCTGTTCATCGGTGTCCTCCACGCGAAGGATGAATTTTCCTCCAACATGACGGGCAAACAGGAAATTGAACAGTCCTGTTCTTGCATTTCCGATGTGCAGCTTGCCTGTTGGCGACGGTGCAAGCCTTACTCTGATCTCACTCATTTTCGACTCCTTGTTTGCTTATGATTTCTACATCATATCACAAGGATTCGATTTCCTCAACTTCGATGAGGATTAAATGGGGTCAATCCTATTAAATTGTCTATCAGGGCCTTGGTAGCGAGATGTACTTGAAAACTACATAAGCAATGAACCCGGTGACAAATATGATTCCCTGCCATCTCTCAAGCTCATACCTTTTGCCCAGATACATGAACAGCCAAAGGAACACGGCCACACCAAACGCCATGTACATGTCAACCATGTTGTTCTGATCGAATGGAAGGGGTCTTAAGAATGCCGTGTCAAAACCAAGCGCCCAAAGAGCGTTAAGGGTGTTGGCGCCAACGATGTTTCCGATTGCAAGGTTCTTTTTGCGCTTGATGATCGACATTATCGAAACGGCAAATTCGGGCATTGAAGTACCCATGGCAACGATTGTCAAACCAATGAAAGCTTCCGACATGCCGGCAATCCTTGCTATCGCTACGGCATTGTCAACCATTATTCTCGAACCGCCGATGAGAATCCCGAATCCAACAACCAGATAAATAATAATTTTTGCAACTGGCGGGATCGTGTCGCCGGTCACTTCATGAACTTTTCTGTTTGCGTGTTTTTCCTTGCCGACAAGCGATCTGAACCAGTCGACGATTGCGTAGAAAACATCCCAGAAAATGCTAAGGAATTTTGGCTCTTCTGCCTCTTCTTCCTGACTTTCATTGTGTTCCGATTCCTTTGCCTGCTTTGTGGCAATCCTTGCGGAAATATAGAGATAGACAAGGTAGATTGCAAAGAAACCGAGAAGGATGAATCCATCGAGCCTTGTCAGGTTACCGTCAAAGCAGAGAGCGCCCAGGATGAAGATGGAGGCTGCAGCAAGCGGAACCTGTTTTACAACGATATCCCTTTCGGTTTTTATGGCACCGATCATCGAACAGACACCAAGGATTCCGGCTATGTTGAAGATGTTGCTGCCAACGATGTTTCCAATTGCGATTTGGACGTTGCCCTCAATGGTTGCAAAAACATTGACTGTGAACTCTGGAAGCGTTGTTGCAATGGCAATCATGAACATTCCAAGGAAAAACATCGGAACCTTGGTCATTTTGTTTATGAGCGTGGCACCCATGACAACGCCGTTTGATCCCCAGACGACAAGCATAACACCGATGCAGAACAGGACAAAATAAAGCAGCACAAGCAGGATGGTTTCCAAATTCATTTCTCCTTTACCGGATATGTTATCAATTTAAGGCATGAACGGATAACGAAAAACAAAATCCATTGCCACTTCATTTAACAAACCTTGGTATCATCAAGTTTTTGCATTTGGGATTGCAGGAGTGGTTACAATTTCGCTTGTCAATGGCGACGTTTGAGCCTAAAATGAGCTATGCATGAATAGACTGAAATTGTGGAGCCGATATTGAGCACTGTACTGGGCGCATTTTGGGACACCATCTCGGACACTCTGAGGCTTATTCCTTTCCTCCTGGTCGTGTATATTGGCATCGAGTTGGTCGAGTACTATTTCGGCGGGAAAATCAGGCAGTCTCTTCAAAGAGTCGGCAGAGCAGGCCCGGCTTTCGGTGCATTGGCAGGGACATTGCCCCAGTGCGGATTCTCGGTCATGGCATCAGCCATCTACACCCAGAGGCTCATCACGATTGGAACGCTCATCGCCGTATATCTTTCCACTTCCGACGAGGCCATTCCAGTCATTCTTTCACGACCAGACAAGATAATGCTCATCATTCCATTGATTCTCACAAAACTGGCTGTCGCTATTCCAGCTGGATTCATCATCGACCTCGTTTTCAGAAGGCAAAACAGGAAAACCCTCAACCACATCAAGGCTTTCGCCTCAGGCACAGACGACTCCGCCCACCACCACGAAGGAATCATCGACCAGAAAGCCTGCTGCGGTCACCATCCAGACTCTGGCGCAAAAAAATTTGACGCAAAACAGCTGATCTTCCACCCGCTCATTCACACCGGCAAAATCCTGCTCTACATTTTCGTTATGACCTTTGCCCTGAACCTTGCGCTAGCCTTCATCGGTGAGGAGACGCTCCACAGGATTCTGCTTTCAAACTCGATCTTTCAACCGTTTGTTGCCGGGCTTGTCGGGCTGATCCCCAACTGTGCAGCATCGGTCGCCCTTACGCAGCTTTACATCAACGGGTCGCTGAGTTTCGGGTCGGTTGTTGCCGGTCTGTGCGCAAGCGGCGGGCTTGGCATTCTGGTTCTTTTCAAGGAGGAGAAGAGCTGGAAGGAGAGGTTGATGATTGTGGGGCTGCTTTATGGCGTCAGCGTTTTAGCCGGACTTGTTATCGTTCTGTTTAGAATTTGATAGGATAGAACATTTTTTGTCCCCCCTTAATAAGGGGGGTAGGGGGGATTATAAATCCTCGACGAAGTCGAGGCAAAAAACACTCCCTCACCCGCTAACGCAGGCGATGGAAATCTGCTATAATCCCCCGCATGGAGCAGACAAACTGGAAAAACAAGCTTTACTACGGCGACAACCTTCGCATCCTCCGCGATCTGGTCAAGGACGAATCTGTCGACCTCATCTACCTCGACCCGCCGTTCAACAGCAACGCCACCTACAACCTCCTGTTCAAGGAAAAGGATGGCAAGTCGTCAGAGGCTCAGATTGAGGCTTTCGACGACACCTGGCAGTGGGATCAGAATGCCGAGAGAACCTATCACGAGGTGGTCGGTGAAGGCCCTGACAAGCTGTCAAAGCTGATTGAGGCCCTGCGAAAGTTCCTTGGCAGCAACGACATGATGGCCTACCTTGTCATGATGGCTGTCAGGCTTGTGGAACTCAGGCGTGTGCTCAAACCAACCGGCTCCATCTACCTCCACTGCGACCCTACCGCCAGCCACTACATCAAGCTGCTTATGGATGCAGTGTTTGGTGCTGACAACTACAGAAATGAGTTAATATGGCGAAGAACTCTACCGCACGGGAATGTGAGGCAAATTTTTGGTAGATCACATGATGTAATCTTTTTTTATTCTAAAACCGAAAAACCTTCCTGGAATCAACAATTTGATTCTAGTAGACAAGAATATATAGATCAATTTTTTAGATATAAAGATGAAGGTGGTCGAGTTTATCGCTTAGTCTCATGCATTAATCCAAACCCAAACAGACCAAATTTGACATATGAATGGAATGGAGTAACAAAAGTTTGGAAATGGACGAAAGAAAGAATGAAAAAAGCCCATGACGATGGCATACTGGTATACTCAAAAACTGGGATACCAAGTTATAAAATGTACTTGGATACGATAAAGGGTACACCAATGCAGGATATTTGGTATAATATTGATCCAATAATGGGGAGTAGCAATGAGCGTCTCGGTTACCCAACCCAAAAACCTGAAGCTTTGCTCGAGCGCATAATCAAGGCCAGCTCAAACGAAGGCGACGTTGTGCTTGACCCGTTCTGTGGCTGTGGCACAGCCGTTGCCGTTGCCGAGAGGCTCAAGAGGCGGTGGATCGGAATCGACATCACCCACCTTGCCATCACGCTGATGAAAAAGCGCCTTGAGGACACGTTTGGTGCTGATCTTGCCCCTTACGAAGTGGTCGGTGAGCCAAAGGACATGTCGGGCGCAAAGGAGCTTTTCAGGATCGACCCGTACCAGTTTCAGTGGTGGGCAATCGGGCTTGTTGACGGAAAACCGGCAGGTGGCGAGAAAAAGAAGGGTGCAGACCGTGGTATTGACGGCTACATCAACTTCTTTGACGACGACACCGGAAAGGTCAAGAAAGTCATTATCTCGGTCAAGGGCGGACACGTGATGTCGCCTTACATTCGTGACCTCAAGGGTGTGCTTGAGCGTGAGGATGCACAGATTGGGTTGCTCATAACCCTTGAACCGCCGACAAAGCCTATGATGACTGAGGCTGCAGAGGCTGGACTTTACGAGTCGCCAATGCTTGGAAAGAAGTATCCCAGGCTGCAGATTCTCACCATCGAGGAGCTGCTTGAAGGGAAGAAATTGGAGTATCCTGAAGGCTTGCGACCGGACATGTTTGCCCGCGCCAGACGCCAGGAAAAAGAAAAGGGCAAGGACAAGGGGTTGTTCGAAGATTAACTTTTTTGCCTCCCTTGTTGAAGGGAGGTGGCACGAAGTGCCGGAGGGTTCTAAAACAAGAACTCCCCCTACCCCCTCTTCACAAGAGGGGCAAAAGAGATAGAAACAACCTCACCCCAACCCTCTCCCGAAAGGAGAGGGAGATATTTCCTTCGCCCGAAACGAAGTTTTGGGAGAAGGTGTCACGAAGTGACGGATGAGGGAGTTTTTCGTCAGTCAAATAAAAAAGAGGGGCTAAAAGCCCCTCTTTGATTGATTCAAACTAGTCTCAGATTGTTTCCCCATCCGGCAAGTACTGGATGATCAGTCCAGACTGAACCTTCGGAAAATAGTCGGTTGACTTCTGCGGCATGGTTTCATGATGCCTCGTCACGTCCTCGACAGCCTTGGTCGGTGTGTAGTTCATCAGGAACACGCACTGGTAGTTGCCAGCAACAAGCGGTTTGACAGCGTCTTCCGTGTAGCGTTCGTAGTCAACGTTTGTCTGCGCGGCAAGCTTTGCGTCGTCGATGCCAAGGATCGGCTCCAGAATGAGCTTGTGGAGGATTGAAACATCGAGGGTCTTCCAGTCGTTGCTCATGTTCACCGGAATGTCATGGGCAAGCTTCTCATCCTTGAGGGCAAGGAGGTAAACAGACTTCCTGTCCTTTGCCATAAGTCCGAGCGAGTGCTTGTCCATGTTCTTCCTCATGGCGTCAACCAGGCCGTCTGCTGCCGAGTTCATGCAGCAGGTGACCGGCATCTCGATGACGTTGAACTTCTCCTTGATTTTGCCAAGCATGGCGTCAAAGTCGAAATTCGGAACGTCGCGGATGAGCCTGTGAGTCGGGAAGACGTAAAGGCCGGGATCGCTCATGTTGATGTAGGCAGCCATCCTGAAGTTCCAGGCTTCATTGCCTTTGAATCCAGGGTTCTTCTCGCGCATTTCGTTGCGGTAGTTGAGGGCTGTCTCATAACGGTGGTGGCCGTCAGCGATAATGATGGTCTTTGAACCGATCATGTCCTGAATTTTTTTGATTTCTGCCGGGTCGTCAATTTTCCAGATTTTGTGGTGGGTGTCGTAGTGGTCGAGAGCGTCGAAAAGTGGTTCGCCCTTTGTGTGGGTGTCCAGGAGCTTGTTAATCGCATCCTGCTCGTCACGGTAGAAGAAGAGACAGAGGCCAAGGTTTGTCTTGGTTGCCCTTGTGAGCATGAGCCTGTCCATCTTTGGGCCAGAGAGAGTGTGTTCGTGTGGATAGATGACATTCTCGGAATAGTCGTAGAGTTTTGAAAGAGCAATGAAGCTCCTTCTGACCACGATTTTTCCTGTTTCAGGATGCTTGTACTCCTGGTTGTAGGCGTAGATTGTGTCTTTTCCATCGCGTTCAAGCACGCCGGTGGCAAGCCACTTCTGAAACACTTCGTTTGCCCTGGTGTACTTGTTGTTTGTGTCGGAGTCCCCGGGCATGTCTTTGGCAAGCTCGATCCTGATGGCGTTGTTTTCATGCTTTTTGTAGTAGTCTTCCTGCATCTGGGGCGTGATCTTGTCGTATGGCTGGGTGATCAGGTCGCCGATTGTGCCGGCTTTTTTGGAGTAATGGACTCCTTTAAACGGTTTGATTTCGTACATTTGTTCTATTTTGCTCCTTTAAAGTAGTCAACAATTTTTTCTGCAAGCTGAACACCGGCTCTGCTCTGGCCTTCGTCTGTCTGTGCTCCGATGTGCGGCGTGAGGCTGACGTTTGGAAGAGTTGCGAGCTTGTGGGTGTTTTCCGGTGGTTCCTTCGCAAAGACATCAATGCCGGCGAAACGTATCTTGCCTGACTTGAGGCCTTCATACAGTGCATCCTCGTCGACAGTGCCACCACGGGCGCAGTTTACGAGAACGACACCTTTTTTCATCTTCTCAATTTCCGGTGCGCCGATGATGTTCTTGGTTTCCGGTGTGAGTGGGATGTGGAGCGAGAAGAAATCAGCATTGGCAATGAGTTCATCCTTGCCAACGAGCTTGATGTCCTTGTCCGGTGATTCCTTGACATAAGGATCGAAAGCAATGACCTTCATGCCCATTGCAACGGCACGCTTGGCAGTTTCATAACCAATGCGTCCGATGCCGATGAGGCCGAGGGTTTTTCCGTAAAGCTCGATGCCTTCCATCTGCTTCTTTTCCCACTTGCCTTCCTTCATGGTGGCGGTTCCGTAGCCGATCCACCTGCAGGCTGCGAGCATGTGGCCGATTGCAAGTTCTGCAACCGAGATTGATGTAGCTGCAGGAGTGTTTACAACAGAGATGTTCTTCTCTTTTGCCGTGACCTGATCCACGTTGTCGAGTCCGACACCGGCGCGACCGATTATCTTAAGGTTCTTGCCGGCATCGATTACGTCTTTGGTTACTTTTGTGGCGGAACGGACAATGATTGCGTCGTAATCGGGGATTTTTGCAACGAGTTCTTCAGGTGTCAGCTTTATTACATCAACCTGATGGCCTGCATTTTTGAGCAGGTTGATTCCATCATCTGCGATTTTGTCAGCAATCAATATCTTTGCCATGTTCCTCCTTCAGGGGGTTACCACTGGCAGGCCTTCATGAAGGCTGCAACGCCAGTACCAAGTTCGAACTTGTATCCGAGCTTCTTGAGGCAGATTTCGAGTGCGACAATGGCTGCTATTTCGTCATAGATGTCCATGTAGCCCATGTGTCCAAATCTGAAAATCTTGCCCTTGTAATCGCTCTGTCCTCCGCCAACGAGAACGCCATAGTCGTCTCTCATCATCTTTGTCAGTGCGGCTCCATCGATTCCTTCCGGAACCCAGACTGCCGTTACTGCATCGCCCGGTTCTTTTGCAAACAGCTTGAGACCGAGTGCTGCCATTGCAGCCCTTACGCCGGTTGCCAGCATTGAATAGCGTTCCCAAAGTTTTTCCCTGCCGACTTTTCTGATCATCTCGAAAGCCTTTGCCGACTGGCAGATGATTGTGATCGGTGGTGTCCACGGGGTTTCTTTGTCCGGGATTTTTTTCTTGAACTCTCTCATGTCGAAATAGAAGCGCCTGTTTGTGCACTTTTCGACAAGAGCCCATGCCTTTGCTCCGAATGAGACGAAGCCAAGTCCTGGCGGAAGCATCATGCCTTTCTGCGATCCACCAGCGCATGCTTCAATGCCCCACTCGTCCATTTCAAACGGAACAACGCCTGCGCCTGAAACAACATCTGCACACAGGATTGCTTTCGTCTTGTTGACTATTGCTGCATATTCTTTTGTTTTTGAGCAGACACCGGTCGAAGTTTCTGAGAGCTGGCAGAAAACTACTGTTGTATCTGGGTTTGCTGCAAGAACTGATTCAAGTTCTGCCGGTTGGACAACATCGCCCCACTCTTTTTTGATTTCAACGGGTGTTGCGCCCCAGGCCTTTGCAAGCTTCATCCATCTGTTGCCGAAGTTTCCGGCGTTCAGAACGATAACCTTGTCACCAGGTGAAACCAGGTTCTGCATGCAGCATTCCATGGCTCCTGAACCTGATGATCCAAGAAGGAAAACGTCGTTCTTGGTTCCAAGGAGATACTTGAGGTCTTCCATGCACTGGACAACCATCTTCTTGCCGGCTGGACTCCTGTGGTAGGTGATGTCCCTGGCGCCTTCTACGCGGACTTCTTCCGGAAGCGGGGTCGGTCCGGGAGCCAATAAAAACTGTTTCATAAACATAGCAACTTCCTCCTTTATATTGTTCTTGAAATCAAAAAGATTCCAAAGCCAATTGCTGCAACGCCTGCCCACCTGACCCAGTTGATTGGCTCGCCAAGAATGAGACTGGAGCCGATGAGGGCAAAGATATAGGTTGTGGCAAGAAACGGGTAGATATAGCTTAGGGGTCTCTGGGAGAGCACCCAAACCCAGATGAAGGCGGCAATGACATAGAGCAAGGCACCGATTATAACATTGGGGTTTGTTATGATAAGGACGACTGCCTGCCAAAAAGTCTTTCCTGAGAATACACCGATCCTGTTAAGGCCAAGCTTGAGGATGATCTGGCCTGAAGCCATCAATAGTGTGCTCAAAACAGCAATCAGTTCCGCCATGTCGCAGGATGGAGTGTAACAAGGATTATTGCCTTTTCAACCCCTGCAAATACCGACACAAATTTGCAATTGCGTTAGCCAGCATTACCGCCACTTTCAATCCTGCGTGGATGGAATAAACTTTTAACTATCATGAGAGACTTCTATCAGGATTATCTGTTAACGCATCCAGATTCAGCTGAAAAACTTGAACATTTCAGGATTTTCCTGTCAGAATCGGGCAAGAGCATCATCGGCGCCGACAACAAGGACATCGAGAAATACAGGGATTCACTTGTAAAAACATACAATGTTTCTGAATCGGTAGAACACCTGCTCGTTGTGACAGCCTTTTACAGGCATCTGCACAGAAAAGCTGCGATTGCACAATACTTAAGGTACATCCTGATCATCCTCGTCCAGGCGTTTGCCATCTATGCCTCATCGGTCTGGATCATCCCAAAGTACCAGTGGCCATCATTTCTCTGGCTTGACCAACTCTCAATCCTCCTGTTTGGATCGCAGAAGATTTTCTATCTTCCTGGTTTCATCGGTTCAATCGTAACGCTTTGCGCCATGCTGGTATTGCTGGCAAGGGGTTGGCTTGAGAGACCGAGAAACTGGCTAGGCTGGGTTGTGCTCATCCTTGACTGGTGGATACTGGCAGTTCTTTATGGATTGGTCGTCGGAGATGAAGCAGCATTCCTTTCAGGCGGTCTGACAAACCTTCTAATTGTCGTGGCTTTTTCTGCCTTTGTCCTTGGATTCAGGGAGATCGTCGGGTTGGCGTTCATCACCCTCATGGTGCTTGCCGGTTTCAGAATAACCGAGGTTTCAAGCATCATCGTTGGTATGAGTTTTCCGTACCTGCTTTCCATGACCGTTTTAATTTTCGCCCAGTGTCCTGATGCATTCGACAAGGTTCTGTCGTGGATCAACGCACAATTCCTTGCCGGAAAGGTTCAGGCAGCGAGTTCGGAAATCATCAAATCAACAACCTCTGTGGCAGCAATCATTCAAAGGGCTGCGGGGTTGACTGTCGGGAAGATCACCCTTCCTGGAAAGACAAAACTGCTTGATTGATGGACAAAACATTGACATCCTGGACGGGAAAAGTTTCCGTAATGATTTGCCCTGGAAGCTCTTTGTGTAACTTACGTTGAAAGAAATAACAGTTTTTTATAGAATAGTGTTGAGCGGGAATAGCTCAGGGGTAGAGCTTCGGCTTCCCAAGCCGGTGGTCGCGGGTTCAAATCCCGTTTCCCGCTCCAA
>CAYYJO010000058.1:0-4534 GCA_964472265.1 uncultured Caldisericales bacterium
AGCTTCGGCTTCCCAAGCCGGTGGTCGCGGGTTCAAATCCCGTTTCCCGCTCCAACTCCTCTAAACGTTAAAGCCGACACTTGCAAACAAAATTACAAATCGGTATAAATTTACTCGAGGCGACGTAGCCAAGTGGTAAGGCGATGGTCTGCAAAATCATTATTCAGGGGTCCGATTCCCCTCGTCGCCTCCACTGTCTGAAAAAATCCCACAATTCCAAAATCATTCCCTATCTGGTATAATGCCTTCAGGAGGCTTGAAATGCCAGAGATAAAAGTAATGCCTATCACACAGGAAACCGTTCAGTGCGCTTCATTTGTCTGCTCTCATCCGGATGATGTCGGCTTGGATCTTGCCGGTACCGGTTGCGACCTTAAAACACAATGGGCTGAGGGCGAAATTGAAAAAGGTTTTGTACCTGGTTTTGTGGCTTTGCTTGATGGCAAGCCTGCGGGTGTGTTCAACCTTGAACATCGAAAAGAATCCCAGGTCATAGCGCTTAAATGCATCTGGGTGCCAAGAAAGGAACACTGGGACAAAGGTGTTGCATCCAAGCTCATGGGCAAGCTGATCGACTACGCCAAATCTGCGACCAGTTTTGTCGGGAAAACGGCAAAGGCCATCATCTCGTTCCCATTCGACGGCGGTTTTCCAGATCAGAAAAAGTGGGCTGAATTCATGGTCAGGAAAGGTTTTGTTCCAACACCCGAGGATAACTGCATCGTTTACTACCCAATCGAGCCAGGCTACATCTACCACAAAGACCCCAAACTCGACGGTTTCTTTGAAGACAATTCCGACAAGGACTACAACCTGCAGGAGATCGATAAAAACAGGATTCTTGTCATCGAAGACCCAGACATCTGCCCATATTTCCATGTTTTCTTCGCAAAAGCATCTGCAAAAGCCAGAGAAATGAAGCCTGAACTTGAAACAGTTTTCCTCAATTCAAAGATGGACAAGGGCGAGGTTGAAAAGCGTGGAGGATTCAGGGGCATGGTCGTTCGAGGCCACAAAATCACCACTCCCTCATACCACTACGATCAATTCATGGAAGAAGTGAAATCGCACATCTGATCCATATAAAATAGCATTCCAACAGGAGGCATGCCGTGAACAAAACCAGCAAAGGCATTGGATTGACAACTGCAATTGGCATAGTAGTCGTTCTTGTGACAGTTTTTGTTTATCTGTGGGGTTCGAGCCTGAACATCAAAACTGAGGTCTACACTGAGTGGCTTCAGTTTGCCATCTCAATGCTGGCAGGCATTTCAATCATTGCTCTGGGCAGGTCGATAGGAATCGAGATCAGGCAATCCAGAACGTGGTTTCTGGTAGGTCTGGGTTTTATCTTCTGGAGCCTTGGGATGCTGGCGTGGGCGATCATCGAAACAGTCACCCATAACGAACCGGCTTTCCCTGGCTTTCAGGATATCGGTTTCATGCTGATGTACATACTCATCATTATTGCCTTCTTCTTTCAGCTCAAGGCGTACAAAGGCATCATAAAACCGACAATCGGGCTTTTTGTGACCATTCTGTGTGTGATTGCCCTTTACGTATGGGTTATTTGGTCTGATCTTTTCTCAAACACCGGCTTGAGCATTGGGATACACATCTTCTATGCCATTGGCGGAATTGCCGTTGTGACCGGCTCAATTGTGATGTACCACCTGACCAGGGATGTACCGATCTCAAGAGCCTGGCTGCTTCTGGCCGTAAGTCTTTTCCTGATAACTTTCAACAATTCGCTCTACCATCTTCTAGACAATATCGGCTTATACGAAACAGGGCAATGGAAACTCATTGATTTGATGACCATTGCAGGATTCCTTGCCTCGTGGATTGGTGCAAACCGTCTTAAAGCCAGCTTCAAATAAAAAAAATCCCCCTGAAACCAGGGGGATTTCATTCATTGACTGTATCAGATTACGTCTTTTACTATGTTTGCTGAGATGACATGGCGCTGTATCTGGTTTGTGCCTTCGTAAATCTGTGTGATCTTTGCGTCCCTCATCATCTTTTCAACCGGATAATCCTTCATATAGCCATATCCGCCAAGGATCTGGACTGCATCGACGGTGACCTTCATTGCAAGGTCAGTGTTATAGAGCTTGGTCATTGCAGCTTCTTTTGAGTACTTGGTTGAGCCTGAGTCGACCATCCTTGCAGTTGCGTAGCAAAGCGCTCTTCCTGCCTCAATCTGTGTTGCCATGTCAGAGAGCATGAACGAGATGGCCTGGAAGTTGACGATTGGCTGGCCGAACTGGACTCTCTGCTTTGCATATCTCAGAGCTTCCTCATAGGCTCCCTGAGCGATTCCGAGACCCTGTGCGCCAATGCCCGGGCGTGACTTGTCAAGCGTTCTCATGGCTGAAACGAATCCCTGACCGACACCGCCAAGAATGGCGTCCTTGTGAACCCTGCAATCCTGCAGAATCAGTTCGGAGGTGACAGATGCCCTGATGCCCATCTTGTCTTCTTCCTTGCCGTATGTGAAGCCCGGAGTGCCCTTGTCAACGATGAAGGCAGTGAGACCACGAACGCCCTTTGACTTGTCTGTCATTGCGATGACTGTGACATAGTCGGCAACCGAACCATTGGTGATAAACTGCTTGGTTCCGTTAAGAATGTAATGATCGCCATCCTGGACAGCCGTTGTTTGCATGTTTGCTGCGTCTGAACCAGCGTTTGCCTCAGTAAGGGCAAAAGCTGAAAGCCATTCACCTGAAGCAGCCTTTGGGAGATATTTCCTCTTCTGGTCTTCGTTGCCCATGATGACAATCGGGAAAGTTCCGAGAGCGTTTACCGCATATGAAACAGCAACGCCACCATCAATTCTTGAGAGTTCCTCAATAACAAGGCAAAGTTCAAAAACGCCTTTGCCCAGACCCTCATACTGGCTTGGGATGTAGAGTCTCATCATGTCGGCTCTTGCAAGCTCTTTTATGATGTCCCAGGGGAAAATGCCTTCCCTGTCGTTTTTGCTTCTGACCGGTTTTAACTTTTCCTCAGCAATTTTGCGGGCCAGATTTTTAATCATCTTCTGTTCTTCATTCAAAAAATAATCCACCTAAAGCCTCCTTACAGATTTTTTGACACAGACTATTATACTAGGTTACAATGGTTTGAACAAAATTGAATCAAGACCGGTAAGATGGTTGGAGGTTTGATGAAAAAAATTTTTGTGGTGTTGATGGCAGCTTTCCTGGTGGCATCAGTTGCCGGTTGCGGGCAGCAGGCTACCGAATCAGTGAAAATTCCAAAGTACGATCCGAACAAGACTGACACAAACGACCAGCCACCGACAAACAGCGGGGCAAAGGATGCAACGACATCACTTGATGAACCGGCATTTCCAAAAGCCACACCGGCAACAGAGTGGACAATGTTTCGCAGAACACCGGACAACATGGGCGTTGTGGACGCCGACATAAAGCTACCGTTGAAGAAAGAAAAGGATCAGTACAGATTTGTGTCCTTTGGCTCTCCAACATCCAACATCATCTACGGTTCACCGGCAGTTGCAAAGGATAAACTCTATTTCGGCTGCCAGTTGGGTTTTTTGTCTTGTTACAAGTTTGACACAGCCGAGCCTGTGTGGAAAAATGCCCAGCAGCTTGACGACGGCTCTGGAGCAGTCGTAACAACTGCGCTGGCGGCAGATGACAAAATGGTCTATTTCGGTACCGCCAAAGGCAACTTTTACGCATATGACCTTTACGGTGACATCAAAATGTGGAGCTTCAAAACCGGCAACAATATTTCTGCTCCTCCGAATACGGAATCAACGAAAGCCATTTACAACGGACTGGTGCTTGGCGGCCCAAAGGTCGTGGACGGAAATATTTACTTTGGCTCATGGGATGGCAAGATGTACTGCCTTGAAGCCAAAACAGGCAAAGAAGTTTGGAATTTTCAGACAAAATCAAAAATATACTCATCTCCGGCCATCACGGGCGGTAAACTTTACTTCACCAACTTTGGTGGCGAGATTTTCTGCCTCGATCTCAATACGGGCAAGGAGATTTGGAATACAAAGCTACCGAAGGGCACTCTGAGTTCTCCAGTTGCATTTGGCAAAAGACTCTGGGTTGGCTGCAAAGATTCAAAACTGTACTGCATAAATACAAACGATGGCAAGACATTGTGGTCATACCAGGCGCCGGACAACGATTTTGGAATTGAATCATGCCCGATAATCGACGAGAAAAACGTGTACGGCACGACCGCCAGTGGTATTTCATTCGCACTCGACAGGAAAACAGGCAAAGAAATCTGGAAATCCCAGACCAGCACAACATCTTTGCTCGCCGACCCGCTTCTTGTCAGAAACTATCTGATCTGCATAGATCAAGATGGCATTTTGTATATCATCGACAAGAACTCCGGCAAAGAGCTAGACAAGTTTGTCACAAGCTCAGTGAGCACCACGAGCAGCAAAGACAGGCGTGTGGGTTCCTCGCCAATAATCATCGGCAACGAGATTATTTTCAGCTGCTACGACAGCAATGTTTACATCATCAGCGGCCAG
>CAYYJO010000058.1:4544-12865 GCA_964472265.1 uncultured Caldisericales bacterium
ATCAAGGCACCCTTTTTTATTTAACATATCAAAACTACTTATTTTCCTGGCCCTTGTACTGAAGCTCGTACAGCTTTTTGTACATGCCGCCGAGGGCAAGCAGCTGGTCGTGTGTTCCCTGTTCGACAATCTTGCCGTTGCTGATTACAAGCACCTTGTCGGCGTTTTTGATGGTTGAAAGTCTGTGGGCAATGACAATTGACGTTCTGTGCCTGACAATTTTGGTCAAAGCCTCTTGAATGAGCTGTTCGGATGCTGTGTCAATAGAGCTTGTGGCCTCGTCAAGAACCAGGATTGCCGGGTCGTGGGCAATAGCCCTTGCAAACGAGATCAGCTGTCTCTGGCCAACAGAAAGGGTTGAGCCTCTTTCCGAGAGAACATGCTGGTAGCAGTCAGGGAGCCTTTCGATGAAATCATCGGCTCCAACAATCTTTGCAGATTCGATGGCCACATCATCGGTAACGTCGGAGAGAAGCTTGATGTTATCGATGACTGGGCCGGAGAAAATGAACGGATCCTGCAAAACGACAGCGATCTGCTTGCGCAGCGATTCGAGCTTCATGCCGAAGATGGAGATGCCGTCGATTGTTATGTCGCCCTTTTGGATGTCGTAAAGCCTTGAGATAAGGCTGATGATCGAGGTTTTGCCAGCACCTGTCGGGCCAACGATTGCAACAGTCTGTCCTGGCTCAACAGTGAAACTGATGTTTTTCAAAACGTCATTTTTGCCGTCGTAGCTGAATGTAACGTCCTTGAATTCGACTCTGCCTTTGAGTTTTTCTGTTATTTCCCTTGCTCCCGGCTTGTCGGCAATTGTCACCGGATGGTCGAGGAGCTCGGTGATTCTCTCTGCTCCAACCATAGCCGTCTGGAAAGTATTGTAGTGTTCTGAAATGTCATGCAGGGAGCCATAGAAATTCTGAAGGTATGTGCCAAAAGCCATGACAGTACCAACAAGAACAGTTCCTGCGAGGATGAGTTTTGCACCAACATAAACAAGGAGGATGAGGGCTACAGTCTGTGTGAAGTCAATTCCGTTCATGAACACCGTGAAATTGACCATCGACTTGATCTGGGCCTTGAACATCTCCATGTTTATTCCACGGAACATTCCCTTGTTTACTTCCTGACGATTGCTCCACTGGATTGTTCTCATGCCCATGATGTTTTCGTTGAGGAATGCGTTGACCTTTGCCTGCTTGATTCTTGCGTTTCTGTAGAACCTGGTTGCAAGATACTGGAAAATCCAGCCCTGGGCAATCATCACAGGGAAAAGAGCGACAGTCACAAGCGACAAACGCCAGTCGAGGAAGAATATGAACACGATGGTACCTGCGATGATAATGGCATCTGCGATAACTGTGATAACACTGTCTGTTATGAACTCAAAAACCGAGTCTACGTCGGATGTTATTCGGGTAAATATTCGACCTACAGGGTTTTTGTCGTAGTAAGTGAGCTGGAGATCCTGCAGTTTTGAGAAGATTGCGTTTCTCATGTCACGCATCATGTACTGACCGGTATTGCTCATGGTCAAAACCTGGAAATACTGGGCAACAACCTTGAACAGAAGAAGCCCGATATATGCAAGACAGACCCACATCAGTCCAACAAGATTACCATTTTTAACCATATCGTCGATGGCTATCTTCATCAAAACCGGCAGGAACATTGACGAAACTGTCCACAACAACAGCATGGTAAATGAAAGAACCACCATCGGTTTGTAAGGAAGGAGGAATCTCATCATCCTCATTGTCAGATTCCAGTCGAAGGGTTTGCCGATTATCTCTTCTTCATGCACATACTCAGGCATTGGCTTCCTCCATCTGGGACACCAGCTTCTGCTGTTCGACAAGTTTTGCGAAATAGCCCTTTTGTGCTATCAGCTCCTCCTGTGTTCCGTCTTCTATTATCTTTCCGTGATCCAAAACGATTATCCTCTGACAATGACGAAGTGCGCTGACCCTGTGAGCCATGATTATCACTGTTCTGTTTTTGAGTTTTGGCTCGATGGCTGTTAAAATGGCTTCTTCAGTGTTTGTGTCAACTGCAGAGAGAGGATCATCCAGAATCATTATCGGAGTATCCTGAAGCATTGCTCGGGCTATGGCAACTCTCTGTTTCTGCCCACCAGAAAGGGTTACGCCCCTCTCGCCAATGATTGTATCAAACTTTGCGCTGAACTCCTCAATCTCTTTTTTTATCTGAACCAGCTGGGCAGCGTCCTCAATTTGCTCTCTGGTGGCTTCAGGTCTGGCGAAAGCAATGTTATCGGCAATGGACGATGAGAAAAGGAAAGCATCTTGCGGGACATAGGCAAAAGTGTGCCTTAGTCGCTTTAAATCCCATTCCTTCACATTTTTTCCATCAATCCTGACTGAACCATCATCGCAATCCCAAATCCTCAAAAGCAGTTTGGCAAGCGAGCTTTTTCCTGAACCTACTGGGCCAACGATTCCAACAATCTGCCCCGCCGGAATATTTAGATTAATATGGCTGAGCCTGCTGTCATCATGACCGTAAGTGAGCGTGGCATCATCAAAAATTATGTCACCTTTAACTGTATCTGGATTGAAAGGATTTGGTGGAGACTTGATGTCAACCGGAGCATTGATGATTTCAAGCACCCTCTTGATCGAGACGTTGGCTCTCTGATACATGTTCATGATCCAGCCCAGGGCGATCATCGGCCAGACAAGCATGAAAATGTAGACTACGAAAGCCGAAAGGTCACCGATTGTGATTGAACCATTGACCACAAGAATACCACCGACCCAGATGATGGCTATGACTGGAAGATTGATGACGATGTACATCAACGGCCACCAGATTGCAAACGTCTTGTTGAGTGGTCTCACCTTGTCAACATAATTGTTGAGCATTCCATTGAAACGCTTCTCTTCGAGCTTTTCTTGGGCGTATGACTTGATGACCCTTGAACCTGAAAGGTTTTCGTTGATACGATCGCTGATCTTGTCAAAGTACTGCTGAATGAGGAAGAAGAGCTTGTGAACCCTTTTGCCGAAGACAAACTCGATGACCAGAAGCAACGGCACAAACGCCAGTATGATGATGGCCAGCTGCCAGGAAGTGGTAAAGATGAGTATAAGACCTGCAATTGTCCTGAATATAGCGTTTGGAAGATGAACCGAGCTTGCGCCAAGCGAGTTCTGTATCTGGTTTGCATCTGACGAGCACCTGTACATGACTTCGCCTGAAGCCATGTTGTTGAAAAATTTGTCAGGAAGAACCAGCAGTTTGTCATAAATCTGATTTCTCAAATCCATGCCCACACGGCGCGAGACGCTAACAATGCTAAGTCTTGAGAAGAAGAATATTGCAACCCTGATAACCGTTATTCCCAAACCGATGAGGAGCAGATTTAATATCACGCGTTCAGCGTTTGGCACCTTGTTTGACACTGCATCGATGCTTCCGCTGATGACAATTTTTGGTATGAGCATGTCAAGGACTGAGGAGATCAATCCGACAAGTGATAAAATATATTGGACGGCGTAGGGTCTAAGCAGACGTCCATAGTACTGGAATACTGTCATGAAACAGATTATGTCCTTAAACGCTTCTGTTTTCAAGGCATATTGCCTAATGGCACAGTTCCGGTAGAATGATAATGACAACCATAAAGGAGGTTTCAAAGGACAATGGCAGGATTTTGGAAAAAGATTGGCGATATTCTCAACAGCAATGTGAACGACTGGCTCAAGGGCATGGAAGACCCGGCAAAAATGCTCCCATTCAAGATCGACGAAATGAGAATGGAGTACGCTGAAGCAGCAGATGCTCTCGCAGAATCGATGGCATCGGCCAAGACAACAGAGATCAGGCTCAGTGAAGTCAGGTCAGACCTCACAAAGTACAACACAGCCGCAAAAAATGCAATGGACTCAGGCAACGAGGAGCTTGCCAGAAAGTGCCTTGCCAGGGTCGTAACCCTTGAAAATCAGGAAACAACAGCAGAAAAATCACTCACAACCCAGGAACAGACAAACGTCAAGATCAGACAGGTTCTCGATGCTCTCAAGGCAAAGATCGAGGAAGCATCAATGAAGCTTGACGAACTTGTGGCAAGGGACAAGGCATCCAAGGCTCAGGAAAAGGTTGTAAAAACCATGTCAGGCATCGCAACCCCAGACATCGGAACCACCTTTGACGAACTCGAGCAGAGAGTCATCAAGAGGGAGCAGAAGGTTCAGGCTCTTGCAGAAATCGGTTCAATCGCTGATTCACTTGACGATGAGATCGCAAAGAACACAAAAAAGGATGAGATCGAACAGAGGCTTCTGAGGCTGAAGGGCGCCTGATCGTGACAATCATCATATTGCTTCTCGTTGCGGTTGTCATCGGAATCGGTGTCGGTGTAGCCGTCGTTTTTGCAAACAGGAAAACCATCGAGGCCGCAGCCAGGGATAGAGCCGGAAAACTCACCGAGCTTGACAGACGCTATCTGGCAATCGAAGGCGATCTGGACATCATCAAGCAGATGAACGGCGCGATGGCGGACAAGTATCCCAACGCTGACCTTGAAAAGGTTGGCAGGGCAAAATCGCTTATCAACTATTTCGAGAAAAACTGGGTTGCAAGGCGCAACCAGCTTTGGAGTCCAACAGCAAAAGTTTCTGGAGCCACAACCTACGAGCTTGAAAAATCGCTTACCGAGCTTGAAGGATTGTCTTCGGAAATCCTCAAATAGGCATAAACCCAGAGGGCGACCTCAAGCCTCATCTTTTGGATCTCGCATCCAATAGAGTGCAGCGACTTGAAGTCGCCCTTTATTGTTTGGTTGGCTGCCAGACATCCGCCTGAACAGAGGAACATCGCCCAACAGTCCAAACATTCCGGCTTTGACAAAAGGTGGTTATTGTTTGTCCACCTGTCGAAATCACTTTGAGCTGGTAGTGTTTTGAGGTTACCCAACCTGAAATCACTGTTCCCGTCAAGCTGATGGCATACAAAAAACTGCCCGTCAGGATCGACAGCAAGGTACTCACAACCGGCTCCGCATCCTCCAGCACTTTTTCTCACACACGGCCCCTGCTCGAGGTTCATTTCGAAATGGTAGAATCTGAACGGATTGCCTGAAATCTTTTGCTCAACATAATATTTTGCAAGTTTTTCATATTCCTGCCTGATAACTGGCAGATGTTTTTCGGTGATGGCCAGTTCAGGATCGGTTGTCACGACAGGCTCGAAAGCCAGCGAACCGATTCCCAATTTGTGAAGGGCTATTACCTGATCTGCAAAATGAATGGTTTTGCCGGTATAGGTTCCACGAACGTAATACCCCCGCTCCCTTCGCTTGACCACTTTTAAAATATTGCTGAGTACGGCATCGAAAGAGCCTTCGTTTGCAGGAGTTTTCCTGTAGGCGTCGTTGATTTCCCGTGTTCCGTCAAGACTTAGAACCAAAGAAATGTAGTATTTGTTGCAAAAATCAAGTATATCATCTGTTAAGCCGACGGCATTGGTTGACATCGACCATCTCAAGTTTTTGTCGTGGGTTTTGGCAAGTTCGTTGCCATAAAGAACTGCATCCTTCACGGTTTCCCAGGCAAGTAAAGGTTCACCACCAAAAAAATCGATGTCTATTTTCTTGCCAGGTGCATTGGGTATCAGCCAATCCAATGTTTTCCTGGCTGTCTCAATGGACATCACCTTGCCCTGTCCGGTCACAGAACCGAGCGAGCAATAGGAGCAGTTCAGGTTGCAGGCATGGGAAACTATCAGACACAGCGATTTTGGCGAGAGTTTTTGTGGTGGGGGAATTTTTGCGTTCCCGAAAAGCACCCCGTCCTTTACAAGGTCAGCGATTTCGGAAGGAAGTGTTTGACCACGATCCAATCGATATTTATCGAGCGAATCGGCTGACTCTTCATCCAGAAAAAGAAGAGACCCTGTTGCAACATCGAATGACAGGGTCTCTTCGTTTACTTTAAAAACGTGGATTTTGCTTACAGTATCCAGGGTGAGTTCTCGCCTTTGAGTTCGCAGACCTGGTTGCCGGTTGTGTTTGCAGTCTTTGCCGCTGACTTGCATGGTGTCTGGCACTCTCTGCATTTTTCGTCATCGATAGAGCAAACTGCCGGTTTTCTGACTATGATCCTGATCGTCATTTCAAACCTCCGAACCGGAATTTTACCAATCAATAACTGGCAGTCAAGGAAACCAGGTATATTTGTTGTGGAGGTAGAACCGATGCCACTTCAAATAGCAGTGTTTGGGCTTGGCAGGCTTGGAATGACCCTTGCCGTTGAGCTTACAGAAAAGGGGTACAGCGTCCTTGCCATCGATATGGAGCGCGACAAGATTGAACGCGTAAGGAATTCAATTGACAAGGTCATCGTCATGAGGCATTTCGACGAAGAAGGACTCAAGACAACTGGCGTGCAAGATTGCGAAGTGGCAGTTGTGGCGTTCGGCAAGAACATCGAAAACAACATCCTCCTGACCGCCATGCTCAAAGAACTTGGAGTGCCATACGTCATCTCAAGGGCTGAATCCCATGCCCATGCAAAGATACTCCAAAAAATTGGCGCCGACGACATCTTCTCGCCAGAAGAGGACATGGCCATAAGGCTTGTCAATCGAATTACTGGCACAAACTTCCTTGATTTCATCGAGATTTCAGACCAGTACGCCATCACCGAGTTTCCAACGCCCAACGAGTGGGTTGGCAAAAAGATTTCAGAGCTGGGACTGAGAGCGGATAAAGGAATCATGGTTGTGGCGCTCAGGAAAGACCTTCAGGTTATAATGCCACCTGATCCGAATCTGCCACTGACTGAATCCGATCTCGTCATCGCAATCGGACCAAGACAGAAACTCGACGAGGTCTCCAAAAAAGCAAGATATCAGAAATAAAAAAAGCCGGGAACAAATCCCGGCTTTTCTTTAATACGAATGTTATCAAGGATTTTTCGGTTTCTCTGTTCCCTTGTCGTTTGTCGGTGGCTGCTGAATCGGTGCTGACTGCTGCTGTTGCTGCTGCTGGTAGCTGTCGAGCACGGCTTTCGGTGCAAGCAGGTAATAAGTTGAGATTCCATCTGAGATAAGGAGTCTTCCTTCAATCACTGCAGGGCTCCCGTAAACTCTGTTGGCATTGGCAATTTTTCCCGAATCAAACTCGAAACCTGTTGTGAACGAATACTTTTCCATATCGACTGCAACGACCTTACCATCGGCAGTTCCGAAGCATACATAGTTCTGGCTTGAAACAAGCGCTGATTTTGGAACCAAATTTTTCAGCTCGACCTTGTTCTTAACCATTCCGGTATCGGTTGCAACAAACAGGATTTCGTTCTTCATTGTGTTGGCGATGACGAGAAATTTTTCGTTGATGCACGGCGCAACAGCGATTGTTCCATCAATATCAAGCGACCAAACCTTTTTGCCGTCTGCCGCCGAGTATGCCCCAACCTTGCCAAATGAACCAGGCACATAAATGTTTTTCCCATCAGAAACTAGACTCGAGGTTACCCTGTCATCAAGTGCCGACTCCCAGGCACGCTTGCCGTTTTCGGTCTTGAGTGCCGTTAACTTCATCGAATAGTCTGCAACAATGAGCCTGTCATCAACAATAACCGGTGAGGCCATGACTGCATCCTCAAAATCAAATCTCCACAGTTCGGTTCCGTCAATGACGTTAAAGGCATTGGCGGTTTTTGATGAGTGAACCGAGTAAACGACCTTGCCGTCGGTGACAAGAGCCGCATTTTCTGGTCTCCCGTTCCAGATTGGATCAACGATTGCCGTTGAAGCCCTGAACCTTGCAGACCAGACAGGCGAGCCATCCCATGCCGAAAGGGCGTTTATCGAGCCATCCGAGCATGTGACGACAATCTTGTTGTCGACAAACAGCGGATCCCCCATTGCTCCACCGAACTTCTGCTTCCAGATGTTTTCTCCGGTGTCCCAATCAAAAGCATAGACAGCGCCATCATTTGTTGATGTGATTATAAGTCTATTAACAAGTTTTTTATTCTTCAGATCGATGTCTGGAACGTCGACAACGACGGTTGCACCAAAACCAAGTCCAGCCAGCTCAGCATTCCATTCCTTGCCAAACGGTGCAAGCAATGGCTCTTTGCTTGATCCTGTATGCCAGGAGTCCAATCCAGCGCCCTGCCAGAGCGCAACAACAGGCTTTGATTCCTTCTGGCCACATCCTGCGAAGCTGAAAAGCATCATGACTGCAAGTACACAAAACATCGGTTTCATAGCAAACCTCCGCATCAAGATTACATGGAGTCTTAATCCAGTCAAGATTTACGATTTCTTGACTCTTTATTTTCGTGATGTTA
>CAYYJO010000059.1:0-12806 GCA_964472265.1 uncultured Caldisericales bacterium
GTATTTGGGGCAATAAGCTTCATTGGCTGTCCACAGCAGACAAGTGTCCCGGCTCCCTCGTGGAGAACCTCGACGATGTGTCCGCAAACTTCGCATTTGAAGATTTCCAGTTTCTTGGCCATTTTTTCTCTCTCCTTCAATTACCAGTTTTCGCCGCGAAGCTCATAGTATGACTTCGGGTGAAGGCAAGCCGGACAAACTTCCGGTGGTTCGGTTCCTTCATGAATGTAACCGCAATTGATGCATCGCCAGACGATCTTGCCGTCTCTTTTGAAAACCTTTCCTAGCTTCACATTTTCGGCAAAGGCTCTGTAGCGTCTTTCATGATTTGTCTCGGCGACGGATATGAAATCAAACAATTTTGCAATTTCCGGGAAGCCTTCTGATTTTGCTACGTTGCTGAATTCCGGGTAGATCGAGCTTTGTTCCATGTGCTCGCCTTCAGCGGCAGCCATGAGATTTTCGAGAGTTGTACCAACCTTGCCGGCCGGGTATGATGCCGTGATTTCAAGCTCCCTGCCTTCAAGGAAGCTAAAGAATCTCTTGGCGTGTTCCTTTTCCTGGTTTGCCGTTTCCTCAAAAATCAAAGCGATCTGAACGTAGCCTTCCTCTCTTGCCTTTGATGCAAAGTAGGTGTAGCGGTTTCTTGCCTGAGATTCACCTGCGAACGATTTGAGAAGGTTTTTCTCTGTCTGCGTTCCGATAAGTTCTTTCATCTATCCTCCTTACAATAATTAAAGCCAATTTCTGTCAATTTGTAAAGCCCTTCGGGCAGGTACGCCACCAATCCTCTCTGAATGAGATTTTTAAGCTTGCCATTGACCGAGTGGGAGTGGCGCCTCACGGTCTCAGCTATCTGTTTACATGATGCTGGTTGTTCCAATCTTTTCAGCGTCATGATCAGCTCCTGTGCAAAATCGTCAAGCGATTCACAGTTCATTTTCGAAGCACAGTCCTTGCAAATACCAAGCAGCTCCAGCTTCACATTCCTTGAATCAAAGCTTTCCGGGATCTCACCCATAATCTCGGATGTAAGGCTGTCGTCATTTATATCTTCTACTTTTCCGCAGGCCGTGCATCTGATATGAACGTGAAATTTCTTTTCGGGGTCGTACCTGTTGCCAACTGTAGTTTCGATTTTCGCTATTTCCCCAAGGCTTTTAAGCACTTCAAGATTTCTGTAAATCGTTGACATTGAGACAAACGGGAGAATCGTTCTGACATGATTGAACACATCAAGCGCAGTTGGGTGCGTATGATTATTGGCAAGAAAATCCATTATCACCCTTCTTTGTTCGCTGGCTCTGATCGCCCTATTCGTATTCATAATCGTTATTATTATGAATATCACGATTTTCAAAATTGTCAAGTGGTACAAAAATGCCTGATTAATACAAATAGCGTCAAAGACCACTCCAGATGACTTAATCAATGAATGAAAACCATAAAGCAGTAATTATTATCGATGATAGTAATTGTTGGAAAAAATCGATAAACCACAGAGCTTGAATGGATTTTTTGAGAAGTGTAATTATATTGTAAATTACGAATATGTAAAAACGGAATATATTTATTATAATAAATAATATATCTTCAACTAAGGAGGTTTTGATGAAAAACCGTTGGATTGTTCTGATGATGTCGCTGATGCTCCTCACAAGCGTCTCGCCGGTTCTCAAAGGAATTTCGGCCGACGAAAATTTCACTCTCGCCGTTAAACCGGCATGTGGGTTCAATATTCTGACCTGGACGCCGGTTGAGAATGCAACAAGCTACTGGATTTACAGAGGGCTTGCGCCAAACAAGGAAGCTTCGACTCCGCTGACCGATTTCCCCATCCAGGACACCACGTTCAACGACGACATAAACATCGAAAATGGCAAGCAGTACTGCTACTACGTCACTGCAGTCAACGCAAACGCCGAACAGTTCAAAACTTCAAATGAAGCCTGCGCAACTCCGCAGTGTTTTGAACGTGACGAATGCAAGCTTGAGATGAAGTTCCAGGTGGACAACAAAAACTACTGGGTGAACGGTGTTCAGAAGGGTCCAATGGAAGCTGCCCCGATAGTCAAATTGAGCAGAACGCTCATTTTGATAAAATATGTAACCCAGGAAATTCAGGGAACCAAGCTTGAATGGGTTGCTGAGACAAAAACAGTCATAATAACAACAGTAGATGGCCATGTCATAAAACTCCAGATTGGCAACAAGATGGCAACCGTTGATGACAAGCCGATTCAGATCGACCCGAACAACGATAATGTAACACCAATCATCGTCAGTGGCAGGACCCTTGTCCCATTCAGATTCGTAGCTGAAAACCTTGGTGCAACAGGCCCGGATGACGTAAAGTGGTTTGCTGACACAAAAACAATTGTTCTCTACTTTGCAAACCCTGATTGCGACAAGTGCGAATGGGTGAAAGGCATCATCACTTCAGTCTCTCCAATCACAGCAACACTTGCCGCCATAAGCGGTTTCAAGGTTGAGTTCCAGCTGTGTACTGGCGAACTCAAGACTGTTTACGTCACAAGCGATGCGAAGGATACAACCGGAAAATTCCCGATTTCCCAGTACAAGGGCTGTTCCGAACTGTGCATCTACAAAAACCAGATCAAGCAGTGGAAAGCCTACCCGGACGAAAAGAACTGCTGCGGAGTGACGCCAACTCCTGACTGCACCGAGATTCGTGGAAAAATCATGAAGGTTTCACCGGTGTTATTCGGCAGCACAAAGATGTGGGTGATCTCGTTTGACGAGTGCCCGCTTGACGACAAACCTGCCGAATACGTTGTTGAGTCAGACCTTAAGGATTCAGCAGGAAAAACGATCAGCCAATACACGGGCTGCGCTGTCATCTGCATCGATGCGAACAAAAAGGTTGTGAAATGGTCATCGCTCCCAGACACCGACTGCTGCACTTCAACCGAATGTGACTGGCAGCTTGTTAAAATCGACAAGGTGGAGATGCCACCATCGACGACAGGCACTGCGCTGGCCAGCGTCTACTGCTTCGTTTGCAAGGAAGGATCGGCATCGGCTGAACCAATAAAGTTCCTCGCCGAATACACACTCACTGACCAGGAAAAGAAGGTTCCAATTGGCAGGTATACTGGTTGCGCCAAGATTTGTGTTGGCCCAAACAACCGGATTGTCAAATGGATTGCCCTTCCAAACCTCGAAGACTGCTGCAAACCTGTAACTGACAACTGCACATGGGTCAAGGCAACAATAACTGGTACAAATCAAATTTCTGACACAGTCACAGCCATCACTATCATCATCTGCAGCGACGCCACTGATCCAAAAGAAACTACCGTTATGGTCACCGGTGACATGCAAGACGACAACAAGAAGTTCAGCATCCTCAAGTACACAGGCTGTGCCAAGCTTTGCATCAAGGACGGATCAATCACCAGATGGATTGCTTACCCCGACGTGAAGGATTGCTGTGAAAAACCTGTAGAATGCAAAACAATCAGAGGCAAAATCGTAAAAGTCACTTACAATGAAAATGGAAAACGCTGGGTCATCCAGTTTGAGCCATGCAACCCGAACGATCCAAAAGAACCTTATGCTGCTTCAGATTTGATGGATACGACTGGCGAATACACGCTTTCCAAGTATACAGGCTGCGCCGAAATCTGCATCAAAGATAGATTCATCCAGTCCTGGAAAGCGCTTCCCGACGAAGAATGCTGTCCAAAAAAGCCAACCGAGTGCAGGACAATCAGGGGCAAAATTGTAAAGGTTTTCTACAACGAAGACGGAAAACGCTGGGTTATACAGTTTGAGCCATGCAACCCGAACGACCAGAAAGAGCCGTACTGTGAAACCGACATGCTCGACAAATCCGGCAAATACCAGCTCTCACAGTACACGGGCTGCGCTGAGATTTGCATCAGGGAAAGATTCATCCAGTCCTGGAAAGCACTCCCCGATGAAGAATGCTGTCCTCAATCAACCGACTGCAAACCTGTAAGGGGTAAGATCACAAAAACCACTTACAACGAAGACTCAAAGCGCTGGGTTGTCTACTTCCTCCAGTGCGGATATGAAAAGGAACAGG
The DNA here is from genome assembly GCA_964472265.1 of uncultured Caldisericales bacterium. Lineage (GTDB taxonomy): Bacteria > Caldisericota > Caldisericia > JAAYUI01 > JAAYUI01 > JAGNLA01. The sequence continues at coordinate 4,073 of CAYYJO010000059.1, forward strand.
AGCTTTTCACCGAAAAAGACCTGCTGGACAAGACTGGCAAGTTCCCAATCTCCCAGTATCTCGGTTGTGCCGAGATGTGTATAAAGGACAGGATCATCTTGTGGTGGAAGGCTCTTCCAAACGAAGAGTGCTGCCCAAGCGAGCTAGACTGTGACTGGATCAAGGGTCAGTTCCAAAAGAGCACTTTTGACCAGGCCAGCAACCAGTGGGTAGTCATCTTTGACGATTGCCCAATCGATACCGGAAAACGATATTTCTGCAAGGAAGACATGACCGATGGCTCTGGAAAATTCCCGATTTCCCAGTACAACGGCTGCGCCAAGCTGTGTGTGAAAGACGGAATCATACTCAAATGGATCGCATATCCTGACGTCAAAAACTGCTGCGAAGAAACGCCGACAGAAGTGGTTGTAAAAGACTGCGTCTGCTTCAAGGTGGGCGAGGTTGACTGCAACAATGGTATAGTCATTCTTGTCGATGAAACCGGCAGAAGATGGAAAACCAAGCTTGACAACATGGACATCTGCAAGAGCCTTAAGGTTGGCGACTGCGTGAAACTTTGCAACTTCAAAAAAATCGGCAACACTACAATCGAGCTACTGCCTGAGTATCAGTTCATCATCAATGGTTGTGCCTGCAAGGATGAAGCACAGAAAATCACAGTCTGCGTAAAGATCGCCGAAGTCAACTGTGACCTCGACATTCCAAAGATCACAGGCTTTGAAATCGGCAAAGACACAGTCTGGACACTCTATCTTCCAAACCGTGACCTGTGTGGAAAAATCGAAGAAGGTTCATGCTGGATTGTGACCGGCTATAAAACCCAGGAGAACGCAATAAAGGTAATCTCGGTTCAATCGGATCCAAACTGCGAATGCAAACCAGCGCCAATGGTCAGATGCTTCTGCATGACGGTTGACAAGGTCGAGAAAAACTGCGACAAAGGCATTGTTTATGTCTGGCTCAAGAGCGGCCAGAAAATCCAGCTCAACCTTCCGGACGAACTCAAGCAATTCTGTGAAAAGATCGTTGCCGGCTCCTGCTGGAGTGTTTGTGGGATATTCGTCGTCAATACCGATGGTGGAGCAGCAATCATCACCGTCACAAAGCTAGAGCCCCAGACTTGCCCGTGCCCGGAACCACCAACCCAGCAGAAATGCATCTGCGTGACGATAAAGTCAGTAACCTGTGAACAGAACTTTGCAACCGGCTTCGATTCAGCCGGCGTCATGTGGAATATCGTTTTCGACGACAAGGAAAAATGCGCACTCCTCAAGGTTGGGGCAAACTTCCAAATCTGCGGAACCATCACTTCAACAAACCCGCCAGCAATAAAGGTTGAGACAGTGAAACCGGTTGATGGCCAGTGTCCAGCTGCCGAACCAACCTGCATTTGCGTCACACTCAGAGATACAGCCTGTTCTGGCGAACAGCCAATGGCCTATGTTGTTGATGAGAATGGCAAATCACTGACCATCTATCTGAAGTCCGCTGAAGCCTGTGGCAAGCTCGAACCAGGCAAATGCTACAGGGTTTGTGGTTACTACGAAACGCTTGCAACCGGCGAGACCATCATGAGGTCAACATCGTGGGAGAATGTGCCATGTCCATGCGGTGCACCAAAGGAAGACTGCTGGTGCATTGAGGTAGACCAGATTGATTGCGCCAACAGCGCCAGGTCAATAACCGTCAAAGCCAAGGACGGCCAGATGTACCAGCTCCAGACCGACAGGGACGACCTTTGCAATCTCCTCCAGCCCGGCTCATGCTTCAAGGTTTGCGGCACAAAAATTGTCAACGACAACACTCAGTGGATTTTCATCAAGGTCACCAGCGTCACCAAGGTTGACTGCCCATGTTCTGCCGATCAGGTTTACACCCTCGAAGTAAATGTGTCTGAAAACCATTGCTGGATTTCACCACCGCTTGTTGTCGCAAAAGATCTCAAAACCGGGAAGAGAGTCGAGATTAACATTGGAAAGGACGGACTTTGTGACCTTCTCTTGGTTGGAAAATGCTTCAAGCTTACAACAAAGATTCCGCCAACAGAAACAACCGATTTGATCAGATTTACCGTTCAGAATGCCGAAGAGATCAAGTGCCCATAAATAGTTGTTCCTAGATTATCAAAAGCCTCCTGACACCAGGAGGCTTTTTTATTCCACCTATGAAAGAGTGCTAAATTTAAGGGATTTTACCGGCTGAGCCACATAAACTCCCTCATCCGGCTTTCAGCCACCTTCTCCCAAAACTCCGTTTCGGGAGAAGGATAGAGGGATGGACTTTGTGCCACCTCTGAATTGCTAGGCGAAGGATTTTGCCATACTTCTCTCAACAATGAAAACTGTGTGTGACGGTTTCACATTATCAGAAGTTCAGTCAAAAATGGAAACATTCGTGGCATAAGACTTGCACAGTAAACCCATTTAATATAAAATGGAAGCCTGCATGAAGAGAAGCCTAATTGTGGTCGTAGGGCTGTCAGGAGCTGGTAAATCCAGAACTCTTGGCGTGTTTGAAGACCTTGGATACTATACGGTTGAGAACCTTCCAATTGAGCTTTTGACGAAGTTTGTTGAGCTTTCTTCGTCTGACACTGGAAGGATGCACAACATGGCCATCACACTCAACCTCAATATCTCGGATTCCGCCGATTGGGGCAAGCTTCTTTCTGGATCTATCGAACTAATAAAAAAAACCGGAATCACCGTCGAAGTGCTTTTCCTCGAAGCCAATACCGACACGCTCATCAGACGTTTCCAGGAAACGAAGAGAAAGCATCCCCTGCTTGATTCAGGCGGTATTTTTGACGCTATCCAGCGAGAACAGCTCCAGCTCAAGCCACTAAAAAAAATTGCAACCCAGGTTATCGACACAAGCCTGCTCTCACCTCACGACCTCAAAATAAGGCTTTCGAAAATCTACTCGATCCGTGGCAGGCTTCACGACAACCTCGCAATAACCCTGATGTCTTTCGGCTACAGGTACGGTGTTCCAACCGAAGCTGACCTTGTCATGGACATACGATTCATCAGCAACCCTTATTATGACGACGATCTCAGGGATTTCGACGGCACAAACGAAAACGTGAGAAATTTTGTTCTTTCGGATGAATCGGCCCAGCAGTTCCTCGATGAGTTCATAAAGCTCCTCACTTTCCTGCTCCCGCAATACCTGGCAAGGGAAGGAAAGAGCCATCTTACAGTCGCTTTTGGCTGCACAGGCGGAAAACACAGGTCAGTTGTCATCACGAACGAAATGGGCAAGCGACTGTCCGGACTTGGCTACGACGTAAACATTGTTCACAGGGACAAGGATAAATGACCACCCGAGAGTTTATATCGTCGATCACCCGCCCTGGTCTGGGCATCAAACGCTGGGTCATTGTCATGTTCGCAGGTTCCGTAATCATCATTTTTGGTGTGCTGGTTATTGACTGGCTGACAAACGGCAACCAGATAACAGCATGGCTTTCCCAGGCTTTCAACAGGATTCACGAGAATCCTAATCTCCAGTCATGGCTCCTGCCGGTTATGGGTTGGATGTCGGTTGCTGCTGGCGTCTTGATGATCGGTTACTCGGCTGTACAGATGTCTGTGGCCGTCATGAGGTATCTTGCAACCCCCCATGTCAAACACAAAACGCCAAACATTTCAAAGGTTGTTGTGTTTGGTGGCGGATCAGGCATTTTTCCGGTGCTTCAGGCGCTGAAAACCTTGAACGTCGAGGTGACAGCCGTAGTCACAGTCGCCGATTCAGGCGGTTCAACCGGCAAGCTGAGGGAAGAGATGTTCATCCTTGCTCCGGGGGACATCAGGCGTTGCCTGATTGCGCTTTCCGACCAGCCCCTGCTTGACAAGCTCATGAGATACAGGTTCACCGGCTCCCAATCGCTTGACGGACACAACCTTGGAAACCTCATGATTGCTGCATTGACAATGACCGAAGGCGATTTCACCGAAGCCGTCTACCGAATGTCCAAGATGCTTGCCGCAAAAGGAACGGTCATTCCTTTCACTGTCGACAGCGTCTCGATATGCGCAAAGTATGAAGATGGGACAATCGTTCAGGGAGAAGCTGAAATACCAAAGGCCGGCAAGCCGATCAAGAAAATTTTCTTCAATCCACCGTACGCCAAACCTTATGTCAGAGTGCTTGAAGCCGTCGATGAAGCCGATGTGATCATCGTTGGCCCCGGAAGCCTTTATACCTCGATCATGCCGTGCCTCCTTCTTGCGCCTATTGTCGATACGATTGTGCAGTCAGAGGCGAGGAAGATTTACATCGCGAACCTCATGACCGAGCCGGGAGAAACCATCGGTTACGAGGTAAAACACCATCTTGACGCCATCAAAAGCCACACAGGAGCTGACCTTTTTGACACCGTGCTTGTCAATTGCGGGAAAATTGATGAAGTGACCCTGAAAAAGTATCAGGAAAAGAAGTCCGTGCCAGTGACATGTAGACAGGAAGACGTACCGGCCACAATCATTTGTGAAGATTTGGTCGAGATCGAAAACAATTTCGTAAGACACAGCAGTACAAAACTCGCAAGGGTATTTGCAAAGCTGGTCAGGAGGAGTGCCAATGCCTGAACAGAGGATGCGTTCAAATGTAAGCGTTAAGCTCAAAAACAACCTCAGAGGGGTGTTAAACCTTCACGAAGCCTTGAGAATCCTTCAGATGCCGGCATCAGACCTGAGAGACACGATAAACACCTTCCTCTCGTCAAACCCGATGCTTGAACGCGTGGAAAACACTGGCGAGCCAGACATTGAAATCCATGACAGGATGGATTACCCGACTCGGTCAAGGAATTTCGATGACGCAATCAACGAAGACAACATAAAATCACACGACAAATCCATCAGGGAAGTGTTGATGGAAGAGCCTCAGCTTTCCTTCGACGACCCCTACAAAAACGGCATCAAGGAATTCATAGTCGGAAACATTGATGACAACGGCTTTCTGCTCTGCGACTGCGACGAAGCGGCAACACACCTTGAAGCAAGCCTTGAGGATGTTGAAGAAGTCCTGCATTTGATCCAGGAAGCAGCGCCTCCAGGTGTTGGAGCAAGAACTCCTGAAGAATCCATACTTTTAAGACTCAGGCGCGACTTTGATGGAGAAGACCTCAGAATTGGTGAGGCAATCGTCAACGAACACTGGCCAAAGCTGAAGAAAAGGCGCTTCAACGAAGTGGCCAATCTTTTGGACTCATCTCCCGAAAAAGTCAGCGAGATTTGGAACAAAATCTCACGCTACACCTACACCCCAGGCTCAAACTACGCCCCGTCAGCCAACTACATCACACCGGAAATCGCCATAAAACCTGAAGGAAACGACATCATCATCCAGCCACTCAAAGACGGCATTCCACCAATCACAATCAACCAGGAATACGCACAGATGATGAAATCGACAGATGACAACGAAACTCTGTCCTTCCTGCGCGACAAGATGACCGAGGCAAAGTGGCTCCTAAAGGCAATTGACCAGAGGAAGCGCAATGTTTTGAAAATCGTCACAGAAATTTCCAAAGCTCAGAAGGATTTTTTCACAACCGGCAACAAGTCGCTCAAACCGCTGACTCTCAAGGAAGTGGCTGAGCATGTCGGCCTTGTGCCATCGACAGTATCAAGGGCAATAAACAACAAATACGTCATAACTCCACAGGGTACCTTTCCTCTCAAGTTTTTCTTCACCGGTGGCTACAGTAATGGAAAGGGTAAAGTCAGCAATGTGGCTGTTAAGGAAATTGTCAGGGAATTGTCAGCCGAAGGCGTCCACACCGACAAAGAAATGGCAGATCTGATATCAGAGAAACTTAAAATAAAAGTTTCAAGAAGAGCGGTTGCCCAATACCGAAAAGACCTTGGCATTGCCTCATCTGTTGAACGAGGCAAGAACGGACTCAGGGAAGCCGTATAAAAAAAGAGCCCCTGAATGGTGGCAGAGGCTCTCGCGCTGAGGAGGTTAATATTTAGACTACAACAGCTTTTGTCTTTATAGCGACCTGTTCGTTATATTTTCTAACTTCGCTTGCACCAGCAAAAAGATCGACAAGCCATCCGATGCCCAAGAAAGCTCCTGTCAGAAGATATGCAACCCCAAGTCCAGCTTTACCCAAATAGAACTTGTGTGCTCCAAATACACCAAGAAAGAACCACAAAAGATAATATACAAGAGTATCTTTTCTGGCTTCTCCATATTTCAGCATGAACATTCTCTTCTGATCTTCTGTCATCCCATTGCAATACAAAGTAACTGCATTATCAACATCACTCATCGACGACCTCCACATAATTTTTATAAAAAGATTTTAGTTGTTACCGATACATAAGCAATCGAGAAAAGCCAATATAGATAAATTAATTATAAATTTCTTATGAATTATATATATGGTTTACATGAATGAAGTAGACACATAACTTGTTAACTATTTGGTCAAATTCTCTAAATGTCGCTTTTTAATAAATTTCATCAATTAATCAATTTTACATTTGTTAAGATTCTTAACTCAATATTGGTTAATATTAGTTTAATATTTGGACCCACGAAAATAACAATAAATAAATGGATTTCTTAGCAATGAAATCACAAAATACTACAAGTGTTATTATTCTGTTATCCTTTTATATAGTTAGATTTTCTTGGCTGTCACTCAATCTCAATCGACCCGCTGACCGTTGTTATCGAGACTTCGGCGGTTTCGTCACCAACTGTGAAAATGCCTGATTCCGCTTCATCTGGAGTGGCAATCTCACCGGCCGACGACTTGAGCTTGAAAGTTGCGCTACAACTGTCATGAACACCGATGTGCACGTCGTCTGAAACAGTTGTTATTGTCATCAAACCTTTGGAAATCAGGAGCGTGTCAATTTCAACCGTGCCAGACACGTCCTCGATTGTCGCGTTTTCGGTTGCAAGCTCGCCGATTGCTATTTCCGAGCTGATGGACTTTATCTTCAGGATTCCCGAAGTTGTTCCAATGTCAATGTTGCCGGAAGTGCTTTCGATGTCACAGTCACCTGTCTCTTCGATTGACACATCCCCGGAAAGCGTTTGAATGGTTATTTTGTTGGCAGTGCCGATGTCTATGTCGCCAGAAATTGTTTTGATCACAAGGTTTTTGCCAGAGTCAACTTCCACATCGGAAGAGATGGCCTCAACCACAAGGTTTTCTGTGCACTCGGCAACGGTTATGTCTGCATCGGAAGTAAAGATTTTAAGATCAGCCACAGAATTTATGTCAATTGAACCGGCCTCGCACCTTATGTCAACTGACTTTGCCTCGTCGCAGTCGAGTTCAATCTCACCCCCGCAGTCGATTTCAACATCACCCTTCCACGGGTGCTCGAAATTGATTGCACCAACAAGACATTTGACGACAACTGAAACGTTGTCTGGTGATTTAAGCACAATCTGGTAATCATCCTCGCAAGACTGCGGTGAAATGAGCAGGGTTCCGTTTTCAGTCGTTGTGATGATCTCGGATTCGGTGTCGTCCCACTCAAGCTCGATCTCGTTTGACGGCAGGACTTCGAGCGTCAGTTCGGCTTCAGAAAAATCAAGCTCAATCCTGTTTGTCGGCTGGAGCTTCCTTGTCGTCATTTTTATCTCCCTTCATTGAAAGCAGGGTTGCCTTGAGGAACTTTTCATCGATGAGCAGAATCAGTCCCGCAAGAACCGCAAAGAGGATCAGCTGCCATGCGCCCATCACTCCGAAGATTGAGGCAATCATCGTTATGAACGCTGCAACAGATAGGCACAGCGTGTATGTGTTGAAGTAGAAAAGCTCGATTAGCCCGCAAATGAGCGTCACTGCCAGCCATGTTTGCCAGGTGAAGATCGCCATGATCAAACCTCCAATTGCATGAATTGCCAGTTATTATAATGCATTTGGGCGGAAAGCAAAAGGAATAGGGTTTCAATTACTAACAGGAATTATTCTTTTTAATTGGGAGTTAAAAACGATTGACATTTTTTTCATTGAGATTAGGATTTAATTATGGGAATAGATCCAAAACTTGTTACATCAGTATCAGAATACATTGAGATAATAAATACAATAATAAAGAGATCCCCAGAATGTAAATTGATATTCAGAGGTCAGGATAAATTATACGATTCAGAAAGTGACGGTATTATCCGATATATAAAATCCGGCGCTACGAGAAGACTTCAGAAATATTACGAAAGAGCAAATATCACAAACGATGAACTATATTATTATACTGTAAGTCTTCTTTATTATTCAATGAAAAAAAGATATAACATTCAAAACAACACTGAATTTAGACATCTCGAGCTATTAGCCGAATTACAGCATTTTGGCGCAGCAACAATTCTAATCGATTTTTCCAAGAATGCTTTGGTAGCATTATATTTCGCATGTGTTTCAGAAGCAGACGCTGATGGATCAGTTTTTCTTATGGATATTAATGACAAAAAGCTGTTTACTGAAGCAAAACTTGATCAATTCAATGAGGAAATTGAGTACTCGACCGCGTCAAAAAGAAAGGATTTTCTTGCTCTATACTTCTCTGATATTGAACCAAGGCAACTATTTTTTTGGGAACCAAGTTCATTGAATTTACGTATCCCTGCACAACATTCTGTTTTTGTCTTTGGTAAACCAGAGATATTTAGTAATAATGATTTTATTGATATTGTGAAAATTGACAAAAGCTCGAAAGGGAAATTCCTTGAAGAACTCGATAATGTTTACAAT
>CAYYJO010000060.1:0-12455 GCA_964472265.1 uncultured Caldisericales bacterium
GTACCAGGTGACCACTGACCCGAGATCGGGAATAACGCAGGATCCAAACGACTTTGACGGCGACGAGAGGTACATTTTCAATCTAATCGGGAGGATCGTTGCCGTTTCGCTTGAAACCGTGAAGCTGACAAACGAGCTTGCCACCCTACCTTACAAAGAAAATTCATGAACATCGAGACAGAAAGGCTGACAATAAACAATTTCACAGACAGCGACTGGCTGGCGCTGAAAAATATTGCAATCGACAAGGAAAAGTCGCCATTCGCCCACATGGATGAGGCCTGGCCAACCGATGACGACAACATCAAGGGGATTTGCTCCTGGTTTGCCGGCGGTGACCAATTTTTTGCACTTCGCAAAAAACCTGACGGCGAGCTGATCGGTTTTGTCTGCCTCAACCCTGACGAAAATCCAAAGGCAAGAAACATCGGCTACTGCATTCACTCAAAGCATCAATCGCACGGTTATGCTTTTGAAGCCTGCAAAGCTTTGATAGGGTGCGCCCTTGAAAATCCTGAAATTGAAAAGATTGTTACCGGAACAGGTCTATCAAATATTCCTTCAGTCAGGCTCCTCGAAAAGCTCGGATTTGTCCTGGTCTCAAAAGACATGGCCCACTTCAGGGCTGATGAGAATGGCAATCCGATGACGTTTGAAGCCGGATCGTTTGAGCTGAACCGCGAAAGGTGGACTTCAAAAGGGGCTTGAGTTGATAAGCGTCTGCATTGAAAAGCAAACCGTAGTCAATAAAACAAACAGCGCCCTACTTCCAGATCGAGTCGTCCTCTTTCTTTGAAATCTCGTCCAGTTTTTTCTGGTTTTCCAGAACCTTGTCCAGGCTGGCGTCTTTTGTGATCGGTTTGCTTGACGCGGTATTTGACCCCTTTGATGAGCCTTTGTTTTTGTTTCCCTTTCTGATTGCGGAAATGATCAGGAGTATGATCACGCCAATGATTCCGCCGATCAGTTTTGCTGTCGGGTCAGTCCTCAAAATGGTTAATAGTTCCATGGGTTGGATTATAGCAGAGAACCGGTTTCAGGTTAATCACCATGTCCGTGTGTCCTGAAGTTGAAGGTGTAGGTTTTGTCCTTGAAAACGAGCTGTGCCTTACCGTAAAGGGTGATGTCAACGTCAATCTTTTGCCAAGGTTTGAGTGTGAGCGTCTGTTTCTCTTCCTTGCCATCAACAGTTTGTATCAGCACAGCTTCAGCCGGTTCGCTGCCAGTCCAGACGAGTGTGGATTTTGCAGTTTTGTCCGGTGGAAGGTCCATGCCATAATTCAGCTCGTAGTTGAGCGGGTTGATGTAGAGTTTATCAGGCTGGCGCTTGCCGAAACACTGGCCAAAACCTGTGTATACCTTGCCTGAATCCGGATCATACATAATCCCTTCACTATACCTGTTGTTGCCCCTTGTGTTTTCAAAATAGTCTGAATTCGAAAACATCATTATCTGTTCAGGATTTTTGGGGTCGATGAACAGAACCTTTTTGTCTGCGTTGACAATGATCTGTTTTCCATCCAGACTTTTGCCAATTCTTGACCCTTTTTCGAGCTGCATTTTCCACACCGGTTTCAAGGTGCCAAAACTTACAGCCACCAGCATGTCCTTTCCAAACATATAGAAGTTTTCGTCGAAGAAAGGCGTGATTTTGAAGTCAGGTTCATAAAATGTAATCTTTCTTGATTTCAGGTCAATGATCTTGTTGCTGTAGACCATGTTTTTGCCAACGAGTTTCTCGAGGGCATTCTCGTCACTGTTGTAGCCTTGCATCTTGATCTGGAAGGTGCTGCCATCTTTCTTGTCGATGGCCACAAGGCAGGCATCCTGCTGGAAGGAGGGTGAAGTGAAAACAATAAAGTCCTTGCTGACATCAGCTGACCCATATGCAGTAGAGTAGGGTCGAGTGTTGGCCTTGTAGATAACCGTGGAGTACATGTTTTCATCAATTCTTGCGATGTATATTTTGTCGGCATAATGACCGTCGTTGATTGCAACATGGATACCTGTGATAACATAGCAGCGTTTGGAGTCAGGATCGTATATGTTGTAGGGGATGTAGTCAGTGCAAAGATTTGTCAGGCTGTTTGGTGGATTCAGGTTTAGATAGTAATTTTCTAGCATCCATTCCGTGTCGGTGTCAAATTTCAGTATCTTGTTACCCTCAAAACATGTAAGCGTGTTTCCGGTCAGCCTGCACGATGTGTTGAAAAGGGCGCACCCAATTTCTGGCCTTTTTTTGACGAATATCTGAGTTTTCAAGGTGGTAAGATCAAAAATGCCAAGTTCATAACCGTTATCCGACGCTGCATCGACATAGGCAAATCTGTTCCCGTCATCTGAAAACACCTGATTGAAAAATATCGAACTTGACCATTTGGGGAAACTCTGTAAAGCGCGGTTCCTGAACAGAACCTGTCCATCCCCGTCTTCGACAACCCTACCATGAGAATCGGCTACAACACATTCAATTGCACTGACATCCTTGAGGACGAGTCCGCTCTTGAGCTGGATGTGTTCGCACTGCACAGATTCCTGCAGGAGTTTGCCAACGAAATCATTGAGCTTTGGTTTTATCTCCCTGCATGATTCCAGTGATTTTGTGAATTTGTCATCCAACGGCTTTTGTTTTACCTCGAATAATTCAGGGAATACACCGTCTGTGTCTGACTCTTTCATGGCAAGCTCAATCTGCTTCTGGGTTGGGAACGATTCTTCATCTATCGAATCGAGAGTCCCTGACTTCACAACAGGATTCCGGTCAAGAGCGCCACGTGGTTTTTTGACCTCACCACCACAAGCCGCAAGCATCACAGCCACAAGAATCAAAATCGTGATTTTTTTCATCTTTCACCCCAAACACTATTATTGATAAAAATGATCAAAGTCAAATGGCGCAAACAATAAACTGCACACTGCTTTCTGTTGGTCGAGGTTAGAGGAAAACCCCTTTGGATTGCGATTCGGCTGACATTTACCGGAGGCTTTACAAACCGGTGACAAAAAGCTAAAATTTGCCCTGATGACAGCGACAGAATCGATCAGACTTCCATGGGAAACAATTGTTGGCATGGGTTCATACCTTGTCGGCGACAAGTATTGCAATCTCGATTCAAAATCGGTCATCACAACAACACAGGTGGTTTGTGAAAGCTCTGCAAACATTAATGAGGCTCTCACAAGAATCTATACATTCGTAAAAAACCACATCTCATTCGGCGTTCCTCCAAAAGGCGACCTGAATGCAAGTCAGATACTGAGCCTTGGCTACGGCGATGCAACCGGAAAGGCAATACTGCTGTGCTCGATGGCTCGAATCGCCAAAATCCCTTCAAGACTCCATGGCTATCTGGCAAACCCGAAACTTTACGCAGGACTTGAGCCTGTTTCGACTGCAAGGATAATGCCAAGGAAAATTCTTGCGCTCGAGGTTGAGGTGTTCATTGGCGAGATGTGGACGGCCCTTGGTGGGGTTCCGCTTGATGCCACATACCTTCACAGGCTCTCAACCATCCTTCCTCCTTCAGAACCGCCGTTTGGATATGGAATAGCAGACAACCGGACACTTAAAAACCTTCAAATCGAGCTTTCAAGGTGGGATGGAAAGTCAGACACATGCTGCCAGAGACAGGCTTACCTTGAAGACCTCGGCATACACACCAGCGCCCAGTCGCTGATCGACAAAAATCTGCTCAAAGCACCAAAATCACTGGTCTGGAGCTCAACCATCGCACCCCAGATAACCAGGTCAATTGCCAGAATAAGAGGGAGCTGAGTTTGGGGTTTGTTCGACCGATTGGCTCCAAAAAGATCAAGGTTTGGGGCGGTTCAGGAATTCTTCCATGGGAAGCGTGGAAGCTCCTGACAGACAGTGCCTCAATGTCCAAGCTCTGGGGTGATCATGTCAATTTCCCAAGCCAGGTTGGAAAAACCGGACTGATAATTGATGTTGCCAGAGATTTTCAGATTTCGTGGCCAGTCGAGGCGCTTGAAGTGATTGAAGGATCGCTGCTGAAACTTGGAGTGATCGGCAATCCGTGGCATCACAGACCAGACCTTGTGGATTCCTTGATTTCGATAAGGCTTGACGACAGGGCGACCATTGAGATGGAAGGTTTTGACCTGACCTATCTCGGTGACCCCTCGTTCCTGTTTGCTTCGTCCTGGGCGCTCTCAAGGCTTACCTCTTTTGTGAAGGCGTGTGGTGGAAATCCTGACACAATTGGCGGTACGAGGTCAATATCGGCATCAAGCCTCTTCCCGACTGAACCGGACATGATCAGATCGTACATCCTGACACCTGAAAAAGCCATTTCCTGGCTTGGCGACCAGATTGAAATAGAACCAAGGCTTGGAGGACATTTCAGGCTCAAATGGGAGAGACAGTGGGGCGTCATGCTCGAAGGCAGCATAACAAAGTTCGAAACAGGGATGATTGCCATCAAACTGGCACCAAACGTGGAATTGACAGGCGATCAGTCCCAGCTCGTCTTTCAGATAGAACAACATGGAAGCCAGACAAAGCTGACCGTTGAAGTTGACGGTTTTGATATTGAACCGTGGGCAAACGTACCGTTGATGATGGTTTCAGACATCATCCAGCTCCAGCTGGCCTCGCTTTCCCTTGAGCTTGGCAGCAGATCAGAATCTTGATCCTGCGTAGATCGCCTTGTATTTTCCGCCTGAGGAGGCAAACATCACCGAGAGTTTGTCATTGAAATAAAGCTCCAGGTTGTTTCCAATTTTGAGCCAGACACCCGCTGTTTTATTGAAGTCTGCGTTTATTGTTTCAGGTCTGTCCATGAGTTTTTTGCCGTCAAAGGTGAAGGTTGTCACCACGCCCTTGCGGTTTGTCAGCACGATTCCATAGAACCCCTGGAATTTTTTGATGGTGATGTCATTTGAAAAATCGAACACTTTCGCCTTGTCAATAATTTTTCCGGTCTTGTCGAGCACGCAGACCCTGTAGCCCTCTTCGGTTGCCAGCGTTGCGAAGATGTATCCGCCAGAGGTTGAGGCGATGGATGATGTGCTTTTGAAGTAGTCAAGGGCACCGATTCCATATTCTCCGTGCCAGAGTTGTTTGACGCTGCCGTTTTCCATCATGTAGAGATCCTGAACGCCCTCATCATCGATTGAAGACCATACAGTCAGGTTTCCGTTTGTTTGAGCCTGATAAACCCTTTCGGATTTGTACTGGCCGACTTTTATGCCTGAAATTGCCAGTGTGCCTACACCGTCTTTTATTTCCGGGTTGGTTCTTTTGATGTCTTCGACAATTCGTGCGGGGTAGCTCCAGTTTGGCCTGGAGGCAGCTCCAGCTTCTGCCATTGCCGAAACCGTGTCGCCGCCTGGTTGTGCGTCAACCCAGCAGGCTTGCTTGGCGTTGATGACCTTGACTACAAAGCTAGCGTTTTCTATTCCGCCAGCCTTTCGTAGAAGCTTGAGATCAAAAAGCGGGTCAGAAGGACCATCAACATTTATGAGTTTGCCAATCTTGCCAGTGACTGGATTGTAGGGCAGGAATTCGTACTTGAGGGCATCAGGGTTTGTTCTGATTCTCACGCCGTCGTCAGGAACATTTGATGCAAACTCTACCGGACGCTCAGCCTCCTTGGCAAAAACCATCGAGAAAATGTTTTCGCCGGCGCCGACGTTGATGGACATTTTTTGTGGGAGATAGCCTGTCTTGGTTCCTGAGATTTCGTAGGTTCCTACTTTTATGTCCTGCCTTGTGAATGGAGTGACATCTGTTTGACCTTCGAAGGTTATATTTGCGCCCATCGGCGAGGAAACGATTTTAACCGTTGATCCACCGCACGAGGCGAGGAAAATGGCTGAAACAATTGTAATTGCTAGTATTTCTTTTCTCATTTTGGCTCGAATGTTTTCAGTATCGCTGCGTACTCGTTTCTGTAGTCCTTCTTGCCCTGGAAATATGTGATTGTGAACTGGTACGAACCCTTGGTGATGATGGTGTTGACGGTTGGGCCGTGTCCGGCATCATAGGTGAACTGTGCAGCCTTTGTTCCAGCGATATCAAGCGTTGTTATTTCCGGCTTTGCCCCTTCGATGACCTCAATTTGGAGCTTTGCCACTTCAAGCGCCGACATGTCCATGTACGGCTGTACTGAAATGTCAATGTAAGTGTCGCAGTCCCTGTCTGGCGGATAGATGGATTCGATTGACGGAGTCTGCGTTTCGGCTGTCCAGGATTTTGGCAGAATGATCGTGTAGTAGTTGTTCGAGTGGGTTTCACCTGTAGGCGCTTTGGTGTCGTTTGGGTTTGGAACTGAAATGTCATCGGCTGGTTTTATGGCTTTGCCGTTCTGATTGTTTTTTTGGTCATTGTTTTTTGGGTTCGATTTTGGATCAGGAACGTCTTTTTCGGGGAAATACTTGAATGACTTGAGGCATGCATCGATTTGCTGGGTTACAGGCCCAATAATTTTCAGCCCCATTACCTTGCTTGCAAGAGGAATCCGATACAGTGTCCAGCTCTTGTCGGGAGCCTCAGATTCCAGCGCTTTTGCGTTGCCAAGAAGGGTTTCGCTCTGCTTGGATTCGTTGATTGAGGAAAGATCGAGGGGTTTGCTGTTTATGTCTGGAGTGACCGAGATTTCTATCCTTCCAGATTTTCCGGCTATTACCATCGGGTTGTCACCGCTGATTTTCCACGATTTTGGGAATGATATTGAGTAAATTACGCCGTTGTGGGTTATTAACTCTTCAGGACTGTCCGTTGATTCAATTTTTGGGGTTTTTATGAGCTTGAAGCTTGAAAAGCAGCTTTTGGCCGCCCCAAACACATCCTGATCGGTAATGTTCTGGGTTTCTCCAATAAAAACTCCGCCGTCTTCAGGCATGAAGAACGTTACTGTTAAGGTCGCAGCCGATGAAGATTCAATCCATACCGCTTTATGGCCGTACAGCTCAACCACTTCGTTTTTTCCAACCGATCCGTTTGTCGATGCTGTTTTCAGGAAATTATCAACAAGCTCCTGAATCGATTGAAGGTCTTCCTGCTTTGAGCTTTCGAGTTTTGCAAACCTGAAGATGATCGTTGAGGTTTCGCTGTCAAGCCTGGTTTCAGCATCCCTGGAGGTGATTCTCCAGGCGCCAGGATACGAAAAGCTGTAGTAATCCCCATTGTGGGTCTTGTCAAGTTCAATTGTCTTTCCACCGCAAGATGCCGCAAGAAGCACGGCCAATGTTACAAACAACAGCTTTCTCATTTTTAAAAACCGCCTTAAATGAATTTGTCCAGTTAAAAGGTTAGGCGTAATTGTCAAATAATCAACAACATGCCGGAAGAATATGCTACTCATCTGACAACTTCGGTTCCACAACGGCTATAAGCCAGGCAAACGGGGATTCCGAACGACACAGATCAGGGTTCTCTCGGATTTACTCCGAGAAGAATAGAGGAGGCTTTATCAAGGGGTGGGGCTCCCCAAACGAAGTTTGGGGTATCAATAATCCACCGGCACTTCTGTTCAACTAACCACATAGGTAACACTTATTACTAGCACATAGGTTACACTTTTTAAACCTTCATAAGGGAGGCAAAATAATCTTTTTAGGACAACCAGTTGGGTTGAAGGAATTTTCGAATTTACTTCGAAAATTCAAGATTAACATCTATCAAAGGGATTTTTTACCCCTCGGCGAAGCCGTTATTAAAACTCCCTCATCCGGCTTTCAGCCACCTTCTCCCGCTAACTCGGGCGAAGGATATTGTAATTCTTATCTTTGTTTTATACCGCTTAGATTCAATGAAATCGGCGGACTTGTTCCGCGATTTCCATAAAAACATTGATCGAAGGGTGGGGCTCCCCAAACAAAGTTTGGGGTATTATGGCGGAGAGTAAGGGATTCGAACCCATGAACCAGTTATCCCAGTTACACGCTTTCCAAGCGTGCGCCTTAAACCGCTCGGCCAACTCTCCGCGTTGTTGAGATTATGTTTGGAAATGGCTTTATTGTCAATCAATACAAACAAAAAAGCACAGGTTGGTGCCTGTGCCTTTGGGATCGGATATATTTTAGTCGACTGTTACAATGACCGTGTTTCCATCATCAGTTGTCACATGTACGATCTCGCCTGTAAAGGTTGGGTCTGAGATTGCCTCATCCAGAACTCTCTTGAAGTCCGCCCCGTCAACATCGGCTTTTATCCAGTTAACGGCATTTGAAGCCAGCTTGAGCGGAACCTTGATGTCAACGTGCTTGTGTTCACCTCGGCCGTAAACTTTGACGTGGATCTTTCTTTCACGAGCAACCTTGATGGCTTCTATTTTTTCTCTGGCTTCGTCGCGTGAAATCCTGTGTTCGGCAAGGTCTTCAAGAATCTGTCTGATTCTGGCTTCAGTCAAAATGCACCTCCCAGTCGTTCTTTCCAATCAAAGCCCTGATCAAAAGCGTGATTCCTGCAATGATAAGGATGATTGGCCAGAACCATGACCACCACTGTGTGAAATTGATGAAGGCAGCATTGACGAGCATTCTACCAACACCGATTGCAGCGATTGCCGTCCCAAAGATTGCGAACTTGCCCTTTAACGCCTCAGAAACAATCATTTTTGAGCCCATTGTGAAAAGTATTACAGGCCAGACAGCATTCCACCAGGAACCGGTTGCCGGCAGCATTCCGACATTGAGAAGAACGATTGCGACCGACTGGAGAATTAGGTAGATTCCAAAGAACAGCCCTGAGAGGAAAGGCTTCCTCTCTTTTGTAACCTCAAACCTCCAGCGTCCTCTCCTGAAACATTTTGACGAATCGTTGGTTGCATCCTCGTAGTCCCCGGAGAATTCTTTCTTGAACTCTTTTTTGAACTCATCCGTGAATTCCCTTTTGAATTCATCTTTGAATTGTGAACTGCATCCGTCTGATCTGCCCTCTTTGGGTCCACCGTGTATCTTTCTGCTTGCCTGATCAGGCGAAACCTCGCCCTGCTCAACGCTTTTCAACATGTCATCAAGTTCGTCCATGGTTTTCACCTTCCATAAAACTGGTTTCTCACATCCTTTGACACAGCCAGTTTGAAAAAGTTTTTTTAGGTAACCAAAGGGGTTTTGAAATGTCTAATCGTGTATGAGGACTGGCATCGGTTTTGACATTCACAGGCTCGTAAACGGTCGCCCGCTTGTTATTGGCGGGGTTTCAATCCCTCATGACAAAGGCCTTGAAGGCGACTCTGACGCCGACGTTTTGACCCACGCAATCATCGACTCACTCCTTGGCGCAAAAGCCCTTGGCGACATCGGCTCCTACTTTGGAGTCGGTACACCTGAGGTAATGGGAGCAAGGTCGGTTGACATGCTATCAGTCTTACTGACGCTTGAAACCTTCAAAATCGTCAACCTCGACGCAACAATCATTGCACAGGAGCCAAAAATGACTGGCCACAGGGACTCAATCCGAAGCAGCCTGTCCCTTGTTTTGGAGCTGCCTGTCGATAGAATATCAGTCAAATTCACAACGCCGAAGCACATCGGATCGCTGGGTGCCGGAGACGGAATAGCCTGCATCTGTATCGCAACCTTGGAGGATTAAAAAATGGACGAACTTGAAAATATCAAAAAGATCATCGATTTTGCACGCGAACAGGGACTCAAATCCTTTGGAATCGAAACGGAATCAATGTCCGTCTCCTTTGAGTTTGCCGATTCAGCCGGTGCATGCTCGCTTCCAGCCAAATCAGAGGCCAGGGAATCCAACGAGGCTCCAAGCGGATCATTCTACGTTGACAGTCCCCTTGACGGCAAATTCTATCGCTCACCGTCACCGGAAGCCGAAGCTTATGTGGAGATCGGCACAAAGGTCTCCGACACCGATACAGTCTGCATCATCGAAGCCATGAAGGTCATGAACGAAATCCTTGCCGAAAGACCGGGAAAGATTGCAAAAATCCTGTGTCAAAATGGTGACGATGTAAGAGCTGGCCAACACCTTATACTGGTCGAACAGGCCTGAACAGATAGTTAGCCAACGCTCTGGCCAGGGTTTCATCATCCTTGGTTGTTATCTTGATGTTCGATGACGATCCCGGCACGAGTTTTACATGGGCGCCAAGTTCGGCAATCATTGACGACTCATCAGGAAAATCTTCAAGTCTGGCAGCAAATTTTTCAAATGCCAGCTTCATCGGTTCGTACCAGACAAGCTGCGGGGTTTGAGCCAGAACGTATTTTCCGCCGATATGCCTTTCTATTGTGTCCATATTTGATGTTTTCAGGGCTGACGTGCATGGAATCACAGGAATGACGCAGGCTGCTTCAGTTGATTTCAGCAGGAGTTCGTCAATCATCCTCGCCGATGCAAAAGGTCTTGCGCCGTCATGGACAAGCACGACATCACAGTCAGGGAGCTGCATGAAGGCGTTCCTGATCGATTCCTGACGCGTATTTCCACCTTTTATATAGACAAGGTGTTCAGACTTCATCCCGAGCTTTTGAGCCTCTTCAACGTCATTTGAAGCCGTAATTACATGAGTGACTTTTGGATGTGACAGGAGCAGATATTGTGACCACTCTAGCGCGGTTTTCCCGGCAATCTCCAACGCCAGCTTGTTTGTACCAAACCTTTGCGATGACCCGCCGGCTGCAATTATTCCACATACTTTCATTGATTTGTTGATAAACCCATGCCCTGAAAATGTCAAGCAGCTTTTGTGCCAAATTCGAATTATTGTTCTTATTATACAACAAACCCCCCTGGACAACTCCAAGGGGGTTTGAAAAATCAATATTCGTTTTGAAAACTTATTTTTCTATTCTTCCAAACACGATTCTGCCCTGAGGGTTCTGGAGCAGCGACGTGCAGATGATTCTTACAGTCTGGCCGATTGCGGCGCGTCCATCTTCAATGACAACCATTGTGCCGTCATCAAGGAAACCAACACCCTGCGTGTGCTCCTTGCCTTCCTTGATCACCTTTACAATAACTTCTTCACCTGGGACAATGACAGTTTTTAGCGCTGAAGCAGCTTCGTTCAGGTTTACCACAGGTGCATTCAGCTTGCGCAACTCGGCAGTTATTTCCATGTCGCAGCTAATGACTCTCGCACCGTCTTTTGTAAGCTCAAAAAGGAGATCGGCCTGACGTCCCTTGTTCTGTGTTGTCAAAACTTCAAGTTTTCCAGCCATTTGTTCTTGCATTTTCTCAAGGGTCAGAAGACCCCTTTTGCCCCTGTGGGCGAGAATGGGATCGGCTGAATCCGAAATCCTTTGAAGGTCAAGCAAAACAAAACTCGGAACTGCGAATCGTCCCTGAAGCGTTGAAGTTGAAAGAAGGTTTGCAACCCTTCCATCGACAAGCGACGACGTATCAAGGATGTAAAGCTCTTTTGTGTGGGTGGGCGCGACAAAAAAACCACGTATTGTCTCTATGATTGCGCTTCTTTTTGCAATACCAACCATCCACAATATGATGAAAAGAATTGGCGGAGTCAGGAATGTTACGAGGTTGAAAATGTTTGCATCCCTGATGATGAACCTGTAGATCGGTTCGATGAAGATGTAGGTGATTACGGTTACAAACAACGCAATGATCAAAATGATGACATCCGTCAGCTTTGTTTTTTTCATCATTTTTGAAAACAGGCGCTGAAGCATGGAGAAGAACTTCACAATCTCCGGGTATACTATAAAGAAGATGAAGCCTGCAATCGCTGACGTTACAAAAGTCCAGACAATGTCTTGCCAGTTGAAGATTGCGTTTTCCTGGAAAATCCATCTGTGGATGAGCATCGAATAGACAGCTCCTCCAACAATTGAACCAAAGAGTGTAAAAATCAACCTGTCCAGCATCAATTTCATATCAATCACCTCGTGACTTTAAATCATTATCAATTTTATAGGATTGGAAAAGTTTTTGCAAATTTCACTTTAAAAAGATAAACTTATCCACATGAAGATACAAAAAACCGATACTCTTGAGTCGATCCTTGAAAGATACCCAAAAGCTGTTTCATTTCTGCAAGATGAGGGCGTTGTATGTTTCATCTGTGGCGAACCAGCGTGGGGAACGCTTGAAGAAATCCTTGTTTCCAAGAACATACCGGTTGATCAGACAGTCGAAAAACTCAACGATTTTCTTGGTTTGTAAGGCTTTTAGTTTTATAGTCGTTTGCAAAATTAAAAAGGGCTGCCCGAAGGCAGCCCTTTTTGTGTTGTATTGATTTACTTTCTGATGAGCTTGATTGTCTTTGAGGCCTTGTTGCCTGCCTGGTCGATGAAGTCGAATGTGACCGGGAGGGTTGTAAGGTTTGCTGCAAACTCAATCTCTGTTTTGAAGATGTCGTATGGGCAGTCAACCGGAGCGCCGTTTGCAAGGACTTTTGATCCTGGCTCAACGCGGCCTGAAATTTCAACTACCACAACGTCCTTGTCGACAATGAGTTCGCCATTTGCATTGACACCGTTGAAGAAGAACCTTGGCTCTTCTGTAT
>CAYYJO010000061.1:0-12046 GCA_964472265.1 uncultured Caldisericales bacterium
CCGTGAAGGTGGACGCACCATCGGCGCAGGCGTCGTCACTGAGATTCTGGAGTAACTAAATGAACCAGCAGAAGATGCGTATCAAGCTTAGGGCCTATGACCACGTCATTTTAGACCAGTCAGCGGCCAAGATCGTGGAAACGGCAAGAAGAGCCGGTGCAAAGATTGCAGGTCCGGTTCCTCTTCCAACCTCACGCCAGGTTTTCACGGTCCTTCGCGCTCCAAATACTGACAAGGACTCGCGCGAACAGTTCGAGATGAGAGTTCACAAGAGACTGCTTGACATTTTTGAACCATCAGCAGAGATCACAAAAGCCCTCATGAACATCGATCTGCCGGCAGGCGTCGACATAGAGATCAAGCTCTAAGACAAGGAGAATACCATGGCCAAGGGTATGATTGGCAAAAAGATTGGATGCACGCAGCTTTGGGATGCAGACCAATATATGATGGTGACGGTAATCGAAAGAGTACCAAACGTCATCGTCGAACAAAAAGACAAGGCAAAGCATGGCTACTCGGCCATCAAGGTCGGTTATGAACCTGTCACGGCTGACAGGCTCACAAGACCGCTCTCAGGCATCTACGCCAAGAACAATGTGGCAACACACCGCTACATGATGGAATTCCGCGACATGACAGGCGACGTTGGCGCAAGCCTCGAAGTCACCCAGTTTGCAGCTGGTGAAAAGGTCGATGTCGTAGGAACATCACGCGGACTTGGTTTTGCCGGCGTCATGAAGAGACACCACTTCCACGGTGACTGGGACACACACGGTGCCATGTCACACAGAAGATCAGGTTCAATCGGATGCCGTCTCACCCCCGGACACGTTATCAAGGGTATGAGAATGCCAGGACGTATGGGCGGCGACAGAGTGACCCAAAAGGGTCTCAAAGTAGTCAAGATTATCGAAGACAAGAATCTCATCCTGGTCAGGGGAACAATCCCAGGGCCCAAGGGTGCGTATGTCGTTGTCAACGGGAAGTAGGTTGGAACATGAATATCCCCGTATACAACAATAAGGGTGAACAAGTAAAGACAGTTGAGGCTCCGGACAGGATCTGGGCAGTTGAACGCCACGGTCAGTCAGAGTTCCTCAGCATTCTCCAGAGACTTGCAGGCAGCCGTAGAGGCACAGCCTCCACAAAAGTCCGCGACGAAGTTCGTGGTGGTGGAAAGAAGCCATGGAGACAGAAAGGCACCGGTCGTGCACGCCATGGATCAACCACCTCGCCACTTTGGCCAGGCGGCGGCGTTGTTTTCGGCCCAAAGCCAAGATCATTTGATTTCAAGATCAACAAGAAAGAAAGAAGACTCGCCCTCTTCTCAGCCCTCTCCTCAATTGTGAAGGAAAACAGGATCAGGATAGTTGAAAGCATGATCGTGGACATTCCGGCAATCGAACAGGGCAAGAGACCGAGAATCACAAAAGGTGCACTCGACAAGCTTGGCAAAAACGTCTCACCGAAGACTCTCCTTATCTACCATCCTGAGAAGAACGGCCAGGTCAATCTCGCCCTCAACAACACAAGAGATGTCTATGCGCTCTCCTACACAGCCCTCAACGTCTACGACATTCTCGACTGCAACCTCCTGGTTGTGACCGCAGAAGCCATGGAAGGAATCAAGGAGGTCTGGAATGACTGAGAACAGAAAGTTCACACTCATCCATCCGGTCATCTCTGAGAAGAACACCGACCAGGAAGTGATGCACAAGTACACATTCACAGTGACAAAGGACTCGACCAAGAAGACCATCAAGGAAGATGTCGAAAAGTTCTTCAAGGGCATCAAGGTCGAAGAAGTCAACGTTCTCAGACTCCCGGGCAGAACAAAGAGAACACGCTCAGGAACCAGAAAGACTTCAGCCGTAAAGCGCGCCGTCGTCACCATCAAGAAGGGCCAGAAGATCGACATTCTGGAACAGCAAAGGTAGGTGTAGGAGATGCCAATCAAAAAATTCAAATCAATGACCGCTGGCACCAGGCACCGTGAATCTATCATCTACAGCCAGATCACGACAAATGTTCCAGAAAAGTCGCTTGTCTCGGGTCTTTCGAAAACTGCCGGACGCTCAAACGGCAAAATCGCGATCCGTCATCGTGGCGGCGGGAACAAGAGGCTCTACAGGATCATCGATTTCAAGAGGGACAAGGTCCTTCCGGGTACCGTCAAGACAATCGAATACGATCCAAACAGATCAGCCTTCATCGCACTCATCTCATACAAAGACGGCGAGAAGAGATACATCCTGGCTCCAGAAGGAATCCAGGTCGGCGACACAGTCCTTGCATCAGAAGATGCAGACATCAAGCCGGGCAACACTCTTCCGCTGATCAAGATGCCGCTTGGAACAATTGTTCACAACATTGAACTCGTCCCAGGCAGAGGCGGAGTCATGGTAAGGTCGGCAGGCTCATCGGCCCAGCTTCTCGCAAAAGAAGACGACTTCTGCCACATCAAGCTCCCATCAAACGAAGTCAGGCTCGTTCCATCACAGTGCAGGGCAACGGTCGGCCAGGTTTCCAACTCAGATCACGAGAAGGAAAAACTTGGCAAGGCCGGCATCACCAGGCATCGTGGCTGGAGACCGACAGTTCGTGGCGCAGTCCAGAACCCAATCGACCACCCGCACGGCGGCGGATCAGGCAAGTGTCCGATCGGACATCCTGGCCCACTCACCCCGTGGGGCAAGCCGACTCGCGGCTACAAGACGCGCAATCCAAAGAAGGCCTCTGGCAAGCTGATCGTCAGAAGATCCAAAGGCAAGGGTAGGTAATTATGAGCAGATCATCAAAGAAACCCCCAGTTATTGACGAAAGGCTCCAGGAGCGCATCAAAAAGATGATCTCAACCGGAGACAAAAGAGTTCTCAAGGTATGGTGCAGAAGGGCCCTCGTTACAGAAGAGATGGTCGGATTCACCATCGGCGTTCACAATGGAAAGAACCACGTCCCTGTCTACATCACCAAACCAATGGTGGGTCACAGGCTCGGTGAGTACGCCGTCACCAGGAACTTCAAGGGTCACAGGCGTCCAACCGAACGCTCTACGGCCTTGACATAAGAGGTGGATGATGGAAGACATTAAAACCCAAAAAGCAATTCTGCGCCATGCACCGATCTCGCCGACAAAGGCAAGACTCGTAATCTGCATGATCAGGGGCAAACAGGTGGATGAGGCCGAGGCAATCCTTCGCGCCCTCCCACACAAGGCAGCAAAGCTCATTCTCAAGGTTCTCAAGTCGGCAGCAGCAAACGCAGTTCACAACGCAAATGCTGACAGGGACGCACTCAAGGTCTCAAAGGCCTACATCAACATGGCAACCCCGTGGAGAAGAGTGCAGCCAAGAGGTATGGGCAGAGCAGATGGCATTAAAAAGAGAACAAGCCATATCTGCGTCGAAGTGACCCCGGAGGTGGAGTGATGGGACAGAAAGTACATCCATACGGCTTCAGGCTCGGAGTCATCCAGCCGTGGAAATCAAACTGGTTCTGCGCCAAAGACGAGGACTTCAAGAAGTTCATCAGCGAAGACACAGCAATAAGGAAAGCCGTTGAAGAACTTGGCATGGACGCCGGTGTTGCAGATTGCATCATCGAAAGGCGTGCAGCTGAAGTCAGGGTCATCATCATGACCGCAAAGCCAGGCATCGTCATCGGAAGAAAAGGCGCCTCGGCCGACAAACTCAAAGCAAAGCTCCAGGGATTGATCTCAGCAAAGAACCTCAAGCTCGACATCGTCGAGATGAGAAGCCCGGATCTCAACGCAAAGCTCCTGGGTGAGTGGATTGCTGACCAGATCCTCAAGAGAATCCCGTACAAGAGAGCGATGAAGCAGGCGTTGGCAAGAGCCGTCAAGTCAGGTGCCAGAGGCATCAAGATCATGGCATCCGGTCGTCTGGCCGGCGCAGAAATTGCCCGCGAAGAGTGGTTCAGGGAAGGTCGCGTTCCCCTTCATACACTGAAGGCAGACATTGACTTCCACATCACCCACTGCACAACGAAGTTCGGCGTTATTGGCATCAAAGTCTGGGTCTACAAATCGGACAAGCCAACCGATGGTCCTTACGCCCAGAGAAGAAGTTAGGTGAAACATGTTGCAACCAGAGAGAACTAAATACAGAAAACAACAGAGAGGAAGAATGAGGGGTCTCGCTAAGGGCGGAACAACTCTCGCTTTTGGTGACTACGGTGTCCAGGCACTCGAGTGTTCATGGATCACGGCACGCCAGATCGAAGCAGTTCGTCTCGCAGTAACCTCAAGAATCCCAAAGACTGGCAAGCTTTGGATCAGAATCTTCCCTGACAAGCCGATCTCCAAAAAGCCGCTTGAGTCAAGAATGGGTAAGGGTAAAGCCGACACCGAGCAGTGGGTAGCCGTCGTAAAGCCGGGACGCATTCTCGTCGAGTTCAACGGATGCGATGAAGAGACAGCAAGAAGAACCATCCGCATCGCCGGCTCGAAGCTCCCGATCCGCACAAGGTTTGTCTCAAGACAGACTGAGCAGGAGGCCGCACTATGAAGAAAGAAAAAATCAAGGGAATGACATTGCCCGAGATGGAGACCGAACTTAAAAAGCTGGAGATGGAGAGAGTCAAGCTCGTTTTCAAGCACAAAAACCGCCAGCTTGACAAGGTCATGAAGCTTCGCGAAGTCAAGCTCGACATCGCAAGACTGAAGACCTTCATCCCGCAGAAAGAGAAGGGAATCCTGCAATGAGCGCAGAAGTAGAAAAAATTATTATCAGAAGGACCGGCAGGGTGGTCTCCGACAAGATGGAAAAGACTGTGGTAGTCGCAGTTGACAGGATGTTTGAGCATCCCATCTACAAGAAGAGAATCAGAAGAACCACCAAGTACTTTGTCCACGATGAAAAAAATGAAGCAAAGACAGGCGATCTTGTTGAATTCGTCGATTGCAGGCCGATCTCAAAGAACTGCCACTGGCGCATCATCAGAGTCGTCGAAAAAGCTCCTGAATCCGAGGTGAGAAAATGATTCTCCCGTATTCAAGACTTAAAGTGGCCGACAATTCAGGCGCAAGAATCATCCGTGTCATCCGTGTCATGGGTGGCGGAAACAAGGAATTTGCGTTTGTTGGCGACCAGATCAAAGTGTCAGTCAAGGATGCCATCCCGAACTCAGCCATAAAAAAGGGAACTATCGAAACGGCAGTCATCGTCAGAACGAGCCACGCAGTCGTAAGAAGAGACGGCTCCAGGGTCAGGTTTGATGACAATGCAGCTGTCATCATCGACAAGGACGGCAACCCGAAGGGTACACGCATCTTCGGACCAGTCTGCAGGGAACTGCGTGACAAGGGTTACATGAAGATCGTCTCGCTTGCGCCGGAGGTGGTGTGATGCAGACAGAACCAAAGAAATATCTCACAATCAAAAAGGGTGACCTGGTAAAGGTTATCGCCGGCAAGTCGAAAGGCAGAACCGGAAGGGTCAAGGAAGTCATTTCCGAAACCGAGAGAGTGGTTGTAGAGAATGCAAACATGATGACGAAAGTCACTCGTCCGACTCAGAAGCAGCCGAGACGCGACTTCATTAAGTTGGAAGCCCCACTTCATCGCTCAAACGTGATGCTTGTGTGCCCCAACTGCAAAAAAGTCACCAGGACAGCATATGATGTACTTCCAGACGGCAAAAGAGTCAGGAAATGCACACATTGCCACGCCCAGGTAGACAAAGCTTGAGGTAAATGAAAATGGCAGAAGCAAAACCGGCTGCAAAGCCACAGGCAAAGGGAAAAGGTACTGTAGCAGTCAAGGGTGGCGTCGCTGAGTCAATGAAGACCAAGACGTTCCCACCACAGACCTACACCGACAAGTACCGCAAGGATGTCGTTCCGGCGCTCATGAAGCGTTTCAAGTTCGACAATGTGATGATGGTTCCACAGATGATGAAGATCACGGTCAACCGTGGTGTTGGTGAGTATGTCGTGAACCCGAAGTCAATGGATTCGACCGTTGACGAAATCTACCTGATCACTGGTCAGAGACCGTCCATCAGGAAGGCAAAAAAGTCGATCGCAAACTTCAAAATCAGGATCGGCAACCCAATCGGCTGCATGGTGACACTTCGCGGCAAGAGAATGTACGCATTCGCACAGAAGCTGTGCGAGGTGGCTCTCCCGCGTATCAGAGACTTCAAGGGTCTCTCACCGCACGCATTCGACGGCAGGGGCAACTACACGTTTGGCATCAAAGAACAGCTCATCTTCCCGGAAATCGACTACGATAAGGTAGACAAAACCCGTGGATTCAACGTGAGCATCTGCACATCAGCAAGGACTGACGAGGAATGCAAGGCTCTTCTTGAGCTTATGGGTTTCCCGTTCAGGGAGAGATAAGGAGCAGGCGATGGCAAGACTCGCAATGATTAACAAATCAAACAGGAAGCCAAAATTCTCTACAAGGCACAAGAACCGCTGCCAGATTTGTGGCAGACCGCGTGCGTACTACGGCAAGTTCGGCCTTTGCAGACTCTGCCTGCGTAAACTCGCCAATGAAGGCAAGATCCCAGGTCTTGTCAAGGCTTCGTGGTAAGGGGGGAAGTCATGGTATCAGATCCAATTGCAGACATGATCATCCGCATCAAGAACGCCAACTTGACAAAGACGGCTACAGTTCTGGTTCCGCATTCGACGGTAAAGGAAGAGATTGCAAGACTTCTTCAAACAACCGGATTCATAGCTGAGTATCAGATGCAGGAAATCGGCAACCACAAGAACTTGAGAATTTTCCTCAAGTTCAACGGTTCAACAAAGGAACGCGTCATCACAGACTTCAAGCGCGTGAGCAAATGCGGCAGAAGATATTATGTAGCTGCAGACGCAATTCCGAAAGTGCTTCGCGGCATGGGCGTGGTAATCATGAGCACCTCAAAGGGCATCATGACTGGCCATGAAGCCGCAAAGCTTCACCAGGGCGGCGAAGTAATCGCCTATGTCTGGTAGGAGGCAAGCATGTCACGAGTAGGCAAAAAACCAATTACAATCGCAAAGGGTGTCGATGTGACAGTCGACAAACTCCCGGGACCAGGCTACAAGGTTGTGGTCAAGGGACCAAAGGGTCAGCTCTCAAGAGAGTTCCCGCATGACAAGATCAAGATCACAATGGATGCAGGAACAATCACCGTCGAAAGGCTTTCAAACCTTAAGTCGGCACAGCAGCTTCACGGCACTGTGAGAGCACACATCAACAATATGGTCACAGGCGTATCAACAGGCTTCAAGAAGCTCCTTCTCCTGACCGGCGTCGGATACAGGGCTGCAGCTCAGGGCGACAAGATCACGTTCACCCTCGGCTACTCCCACCCGATCGAAGTCAAGGTTCCATCGGAGCTGAAGGTTGCCACCCCGAAGGAAAACAGGGTTGAGGTTGAAGGTTATGACAAGGAACTCCTTGGCGCCTTCTGCCACAAACTCAGATACCTCAGGGACCCGAACCCGTATTCAGCCAAGGGTGTCAGCTATGACGGCGAGATCATCAGACGCAAGCCTGGCAAGACAATGACCAAAGGAGCGTAGAGATGTACGAGCAGTATAACAGGAATGGCGAACGCCTCAGAAGAAAAGCGGCAATCAGGAAGAAAGTGGTCGGAACACCGGAACGCCCAAGGCTCGCAGTTTTCAGGAGCCTCAAGCACATCAGCGTCCAGGTCATTGACGACGTTGCTGGCAAGACCCTTCTCTCCGTTGATTCAGGCTCCAAGGAAATGGGTCTTAAGGGCAAGAACATTGAAGCAGCAAAAAAGGTTGGTCAGACAGTGGCTAAAAAAGCCATTGAAATCGGAATCACTCAGGTGGTTTTCGATCGCTCGGGCTATCTTTATCACGGCAGGATCAAGGCTCTGGCTGACTCAGCCAGGGAAGCCGGTCTGAAGTTCTAGGAGGTCGAGATGGCAGACAGAGAAAGAAGACCAGCAAGGGATCAAGAAGAAGAGCAGTTTATCGAGCAGATAATTCAGATCGCTCGTGTCAGCAAGACCGTAAAAGGTGGTAAGCGAATGAGGTTTAGGGTTATCGTCGTTGTTGGCGATAAGACCCAACCATCGGTTGGCATCGGAATCGGCAAAGCAAAGGAAATCCCGGTTGCGGTCAAGAAGGCCGTCACAAGGGCAAAGAGGGAAATGGTGTCAGTTCCACTCTCAGGAACAACAATTCCACACGACATCATCTCAACCATCGGCTCAACCAGGGTTTATCTTGCACCAGCCGTTCCGGGAACCGGACTCATCGCTGGCGGCGCGGTTCGCACAGTGCTTGAAAAGGCAGGGATCAAGGATGTCATTTCCAAGGCTCATGGCCCGACAAACGCTGTCAACCTCGCAAAAGCCACCCTAAAGGCACTCCAGGATCTGCGTGAGCCAAAAACTTATGCAGCATCAAGGGGTATCTCGGTCTCCCAGATGTTTGGAAGGCAGGCATAACGATGGCTCT
This sequence comes from uncultured Caldisericales bacterium, assembly GCA_964472265.1. Taxonomy (GTDB): domain Bacteria; phylum Caldisericota; class Caldisericia; order JAAYUI01; family JAAYUI01; genus JAGNLA01. The sequence goes on from CAYYJO010000061.1 coordinate 8,458, forward strand.
TGACAAACTCACACCCAACGAAGGTTCAAGAAAAGAAAAGTGGATCATCGGTCGCGGCAATGGCTCAGGTTCAGGCAAGAACTCAGGCTATGGTGACAAAGGCGCAAAGAGGCGCGAAGGTCGCGGCAAAGGCTACGGTTCAGGATACGAAGGCGGACAGACCAGGGCTTACATGAGGCTCCCAAAGATCAGGGGCTGGAGATTTGAGCTGGTTGACCCGAAGAAGGTTACTGAAGTCAAGCTCGGTGAACTCAACATCATCCCGGCAGGAACAGATGTCGACATGGACGTTCTCAGGACATACGACCTTGCAAGGAAGACTGACGAATTCTACAAAATTCTCGGTTCAGGAAAGCTCGAGCATGCCCTCAACTTCAAGAGAGCAATGGCAACCAAGTCATCAATTGAAGCAATAAAGGCAGTTGGCGGATCGGTTGAGCTTTATCAGAAGCCGAAACTCGTACGCAACAAAAGAACAACCAAACAAGGAGCCTGAAGATGTGGAAAACCTTAAAGACCGCTTGGGGCATCGCTGAACTTCGCAAGAAAATCCTTGTGACTCTTGGCCTGTTCCTTCTGTTCCGCCTCGGAACCCACCTCACCCTTCCGGGCATCCAGAGGGCTGTGCTCCACCTTTGGACTGGCCAGGGCGGTTTCATGGGTCTGCTTGACCTGTTCTCAGGCGGCGCAACATTCAACATCTCACTTCTGGCGCTTTCCGTCGGACCGTACATCACAAGCTCCATCATCATCCAGCTGCTTCAGGGCGTCATCCCGGCACTTGAAAAGATGGTGAAGGAAGGCGGGCTTGAAGGCCAGAGGAAAATTGCCCAGATCACAAAATGGGCGACAGTTGGCCTTGCCACCCTTCAGGGTGCAGGATTCATCTGGGGCATCTACCCGCAGATGATGGCAAGAACTGGAATCAAGATCCCGTTGTTCGTCAACGAGTCAATCTGGCTCCAGATCTATCTCCTGTTCCTTCTTGTGGTCGGCTCCTACCTGATCGTTTGGTTGGGCGAAGTCATGACCGAATATGGAATCGGCAACGGTGTATCGTTGATCATCTTTGCCGGTATCATCTCAAGGATCGTTCCGGGATTCATCCAGGCTTTCGAAAACATCGGCACCTCGATTACAATCCCTGGATTCGTCATCAGTCTTGCCATAGTCATTTTGGCAATAGCCGGCATCACTTGGGCATACGAGGCTGAGCGAAGGATCCCGATCCAGTACGCAAAGAGAATCGTTGGCCGCAAGATGGTTGGCGGACAGGCTACATACATGCCTCTTCGCATGATCCAGTCAGGCGTCCTTCCGATCATCTTCGCAAGCTCGTTCATCCAGTTCCCGGTCGTTCTCGGCATTTTCTTCTCGGCTGGCAGCTGGTGGCACACAACCCTCATTCCGGCAATCACCAGCTACAACTCGTGGTGGTACAACGGTATTTTCTTCCTTCTGATCGTCTTCTTCACCTATTTCTGGACAGCGTTCCAGTATGACCCGAAGAAGATCTCTGAAGACCTGAAGGAATCCGGCGGATTCATCCCAGGCGTCAGACCGGGTGAAGCCACCGAGAGCTACTTCAAATCAGTGCTTGCAAAGGTAACCCTCCCGGCATCGATCTTCATTGCATGCCTGGCAATCACCCCGAACCTTGTTCTCAGAGGCAACGCAACCCTCCAGAACATGTTCATCGGTGGAACCGGTATCCTCATCGTCATCGGTGTTGCAATCGAAACTGTAAACCAGATCGAGAGCTTCATGACCATGAGAAACTACGAGGGATTCCTCAAGAGATAATGAAGCTGGTACTGCTCGGAGCGCCCGGATCAGGTAAAGGGACAATCTCTCGAGAGCTTGAACAGAAGCTCAACGTGAAGACCTTTACGTCATCTGCGGTGCTTCGGGAAGCGGCATCCTCTGGAACTGAAGAAGGATTTCTGATGAAATCGCTGATGGACGAGGGGAAGCTTGTACCAGACAAGATGGTTATCCAGGCCATGCTTGGAAAACTGTTGAAGCTTGACAACTACATACTTGACGGTTTCCCAAGGACTGTTGCCCAGGCCGAAGCGCTTGAGGCAGGTCTTGAAGAAGCCGGAACAAAAATCGACTTTGTGATTTATCTGGATTTGCCTTTGGAGGTTGCAAAACAACGCAATCTCAAGAGGTTGACATGCAAGGCTTGCAGGTTTTCTCCATTGCCGGGCGAAACCGTCTGTCCGAAATGTGGTGGAGAATTGGTTAAGAGAGTCGACGACTCGGAAGACGTCATCCTCAGACGGCTTCAGACCTACGTCGATGAAACCTCGCCTCTTGTTGACTTCTACATTTCCAAGGGTAAACTATTAAAGATTGATGCTGACGCTTCAGCCGATGTAGTTAGGGAGCGAGTTTTTTCAGCTCTCGGTGTCTTATGATCGTCGTCAAGAGCAAACAAGAGATTGAATCAATGAAAGCGCTGGGTAATCAGTGTGCCCGGATGCTTGGAACCTTGAAAGAATATGCAAAACCCGGTGTCGCAACCATCGAAATCGATGAGCTGTGCAAGTCTGAGTGCCAAAAACTTGGTGTGAGGGCTGCGAGCTTCGGTTATCACGGCTATCCCGGCCATCTGTGCATCTCCCTGAATGAAACCGTGATCCACGGCATTCCTGGAAAACGCAGGCTGAAGCCGGAAGATATGGTAAGCCTTGATCTGGTGATAGAGAAAGACGGATTGTACGTCGACTCGACACTCACCTTTATCGCCGGTGGAAGAGCCAATCCAGTCCAGGAAAAACTGATGTTCGTCTGCCAAAAATCGCTTGAGGCAGGCATTGCAGCAGCCAAACCAGGAAACAGGATCGGGGACATTGGTTTTGCAGTCCAGCAAGTTGTTGAATCCGCCGGATTTTCAGTCATTCGCGACTTTGTCGGTCACGGTGTCGGTCGTGCAATGCACGAAGACCCCCAGATCCCAAACTTCGGAAGGCCGGGAACCGGACACATCATCACCCCAGGAATGACCCTTGCAATCGAACCCATGATTGCAGCAGGATCGTGGAAGGTGACGGTTGAGGATGACGGCTGGACAGTCAACATGAGTGACGGCAAGCCATCGTGCCACTTTGAACACACGGTCGCGGTGCTTGATACCGAAACTATAATTTTAACCATTTGAAAAGAATTGGAGGTTATGTGCCCGAGTCAAAAGACGTAGTAGAAACGGAAGCCGTGGTCCTTGAGACCCTGCCTTCGGCCATGTTCAAGGTGAAACTTGCCAATGGCCGTGTGATTCTTGCACACATCAGCGGTAGAATGAGGATGAACTTCATCAGGATACTGCCGGGTGACAAGGTGAGGCTGGAGCTTTCACCATACGATCTATCACGCGGACGCATAATCTACAGGCTTTAAGGAGGATATATGAAGATTAGGGCATCAGTAAAGCCTATATGCGAAAAGTGCAAAATCATCCGCCGCAACGGCAGGGTGATGGTCATTTGCGAAAACCCAAAACACAAGCAAAGGCAAAAGTAGGAGGAGACGTTCAATGCCACGTATTTCAGGAGTTGACCTGCCAGCCGACAAGCGCATAGACATT
>CAYYJO010000062.1:0-11689 GCA_964472265.1 uncultured Caldisericales bacterium
ATGTAGGAGTGAACGCATATAATAATCTAATACTTAGAAAAGTTGACCATGATTACTTTAATAATGAAGAGTAAATAAAGATTTTAACATTTTATTACGCTTAATCCTACCGTGGAACGCTGTGAAACAATTTATCCACAATGTTGAAGGATTTGAAGAAGTACAGAAAAATCAAACTCTTTCTGAAAACATGTGGAAACTTCCGTGAAACACCGTGAAACATTTGTTGACTGATTAAGTCCAATCCTTTATTTTAGGGTTTGGAGGTACTGTGGATACCATCGAGATTGGACATAGAAGGCTCACCATCACGGACTTTGTCAGGCTTGCCAGGGGTAGCGCAAGGTGCACGATCGCTGAAGATGCCCTCAAACGCGTGGCCGCCTGTCGGAAAACCGTCGAACAGATCACATCCTGTGACGACCCAGTCTACGGAATCAACACAGGCTTCGGCTCTCTCGCCCAGATCAGGATCGGCAAAAGCGACCTGGACACGCTCCAGAGGAACATAATCCTCTCCCATTCAGCAGGTGTGGGCGACCCTCTGCCCATCGATGCCGTCAGGGGCGCAATGATCCTCCGTGCCAATGCAATCTCGCTCGGGCATTCCGGCGTCAGACCTGAGGTCGTGATGCTTCTGGTTGAGATGGCCAATCGTGGAATAATTCCGGTTGTGCCTACATGGGGTTCAGTTGGAGCCTCAGGCGATCTTGCTCTGCTTTCAACAATTGCTGGTTGCATGATGCCTGACACAGGCTTTGAAGTCTTTTATAAAGGTCAAAAAATCAAGGCAACAGAGGCTCTCAAGGCTGAAGGACTTGAATCCATAGCCCTTGGGGCGAAGGAAGGGCTTGCACTCAACAACGGTTGCCAGGTCTCAAACTCGGTTGCCTCGCTGTGCGTTCACGATGCGAAGCTTGCAATGGATGCCCTGGACTTCGCTTTTGCACTATCTGCCCAGGCGCTTCAGGCTCGCTCTTCACCTTTTCAGGAATGCATCCACAACGTTCGGTCACACCCGGGACAGGTTGAAACAGCCGACATCTTCAGGCAGCTGCTCACCGGCTCCAAACTAATCGACTCCGACAAAACCAAGGTTCAGGACGCTTACTCGATCAGGTGCGCTCCACAGGTGGTCGGCGCTGTCAGGCAGGCTTTCCATTACTGCCAGGCGATTATAGAAACCGAGATGAATTCAGCAACCGACAACCCGCTGGTGTTTGGCAATTCGGTCGTATCAGGCGGAAACTTCCACGGCGCGCCACTAGCCCAGGCCTGTGATTTCCTGGCAATCGCCCTTGCTGACCTCTCCTCGATTTCAGAGCGGAGGGTTTTCCGTCTTGTTTCGCCATCGTGCTCAAACCTTACGGCATTCCTGACAAAAAACCCAGGGCTTGAATCAGGATTCATGATAGCCCAGTACGCGGCAGCAAATCTTGTGAGCGCCAACAAATCGCTGGCTCATCCGGCATCGGTTGACAGCATCCCGACTTGCGATAATCAGGAAGACCACGTATCGATGGCACCGGTTGCAGCCTGGAAACTCAGACACGTTGTGGATAACCTCTTAAACATCGCTGCAATCGAGCTTGTGACTGCATGTCAGGCTATCGACCTCAGGCTTGAAGACATGAAACTTGATAAAACAGCGTTATCTCTTGAAACACAGGTGGCGTACTGCAAGGTGAGAGATGCTGTCCCGTTCATAACCAGAGACTCACACCTAACGCCGATGTTTGAAAAGGTTTCAAAACTCATCCTTTCCGGGAGCTTCGGTGAATAAAGTTTACGCTGCCATTGTCCTGGCTCTCGTACTTGCAAGCTGCGGAGGCGTTGTGGATAATCCTGTTCCTGCTCAAAGCGTCAATCTGGTGTTTGATTCCCAGGCCAAAGATGTCATCCTCGATCTGATTTCAAACTCAAACAAATCCATTGACATCCAGCTTTACCAGCTCGGTGACGAAAACGTTATCGAAGCTCTGGCAAACTGTGCAAAACGTGGTGCAAAAGTGCGCCTCATCCTTTTTGACGACCCGGAAAACACCGGTGACAAAGAGTTTTACAGTCTTGAAGCCAGGAGACAGATCGACATGGAGGGGTTTCTTGAAGATGCCGGCTGTCAGGTCAGGTGGATAAAAAAACGTGTACACTACCTTTTCCACAGAAAAGTCGCCGTTTTTGACGAAAAAACCATCTTCATCGGTTCATCAAACTGGACAAGAACAGGGCTGGAGAACAATTCTGAGTGTGACGCAGTCATCGTGTCGCCGGAAAATGTCGAAAAACTGTTGAATGTTTTCAACGATATATGGAGAAACGCAAACGACACTTACACAAATTCACGTTCAAAGTAATCGTTATCGTTAGTCCCAAAATGGTTTAGGCGATTAAACGACGGTATTTTCAATTATATCATCTTTTAATCATATTTCACTGATAAACACTGGTTATACCAGCATCTCAAATATCAACAAAATTGAGTTTTGAAAAACAAAGACCAATTGTTGTGATAACTGCAATATTTAAACGCATTCAGTCTGTTAACATTCGGTTCACTTGTGGAAAACTGTTGTGGATAAGTGGATAACAATTAATCAGTCAGGTGGAATTGCAAAACATAAATTTTCAAGTTATCCACATTACAGTTTGTTTACATTTTTTATAAGCTGTCACCAGGGTTTCAACTGGGTCAAGACAGGTTACTTGTTAAGTTTGGATTTAAGCAGGTCGATGACATTATCACCCGAAACTGTCGTTTGTTCCTTAGAATCCAAGTCTTTGACTGTAACGGTTTCATTTTTGACCTCATCCTCGGCTATAATGGCAGCAAGTTTCACGCCGTGCTTTGATGCATATGAGAGCTGTTTTCCAAGCGGTTGTGAGGTGATTGTGAAGTCAGTGTTGATGCCGGCTGCACGGAGCTTTCTTGCAAGCTCCATGGCAACCTTCACCGATTCTTCGCCCATGTGGCACACCTGTACATCCACGAGCGTTTTTGAATCACCCATCATTCCAGCTTCAACCATAACAGCTGCTATCCTGTCCAGACCAAGGGAGGCGCCTACTGCCGGAACCTTTGTGCCTGAGAAGATGCCGATCAGATCATCGTATCTTCCCCCTCCACCAAGCGAGCCCAAATTTGGCTTTTCAACCCTGGCTTCAAATATCGGGCCGGTGTAATAGGTTTGTCCCCTTGCAAGGCTCGTGTCGAGCTTCACCCGGGAACCGTTTATTTGTGAATATGTTAATAACTCGCCCATCTCCTTCAGACCAATAGAACCTTCCTCGGTTCCGCCGATCATTGAAGCAAGTTCTTTCATGATGTCTTCCGGCTTTCCGTCCAGGCTTATTGCGCTTGTAATAAGGTCGACGTTTCCGATGCCACGCTTTTCAAGTTCGGCAGCCACGCCTTCTTTGCCGATCTTGTCCAGCTTGTCGATTGCAATGATGGCCTGAACTGTTTTTTCCTTGTCCAAACCTGCTTTCTCCATAATCCCGTTCAAAATCTTCCTGTGGTTGATGTGGATAAAGTAATCGCAAAAGCCTAGTTTACCGATTGAATCTGACATGATGGCGACAATTTCAGCGTCAGCAAGCATTGAAGTTGAACCAAAGGAGTCAAAGTCACACTGGTAGAATTCCCTGTATCTACCCTTCTGGGGGCTGTCAGCCCTCCACACCCTCTGGATCTGGTAGCGTTTGAACGGTTTTGGAATCTCGTGGTATGTTGCTATCACCCTGGCAATTGAAATCGTCAGTTCATATATGAGGCCAATGTGCCTGTCACCATGGTCTGTAAAGTCGTACATCAGCTTTTCACTGCTTCCGCCTTCTTTGCCAGCCAAGGTGGAATAATACTCCAGGCTTGGTGTTTCAACCGGCTCATATCCAAAGCTCTCAAAGATCCTCTTGACCGTGTCAAAAAGCTTCTGCCTCGGGATCATGTCCTGTGGGAGCAGATCCCTGAATCCTGACAATATCTGTGGTGCTTTCATCTATTTCTTCTCCTGCGCGTGTTTTACGATGATATTTACAATGTCTGAGCCAAAGTTTTCCTCGGTAAATTTGCCAATACCCCTTATGTTTCCAAGCTGTTGAACAATTGTTGGCTTCCTTGTGGATAATTCCTCTATCGACTTGTTTGTCAGGATCCTGTACGCTGGCCAGCCTCTCTTGTATGATTCTTCACGCCGCCACTCTTTCAGTTTGTCCACAAGCTCCAAGTCCGGTGCTTCTTCCGGTTCAACCGTAAATTGCTTTGCACTGTCTTCCCTGTTTTGCTTAATCTCAGTCTTTCCGTCTGTTTTATAGATTACAAATGTATGCCAGTAGTCTGTTTTAGAGGTAACATACTGGGTTTCTATTGATACTGCCTCTGTTGCCCCCAAAAAATCATTCAGTTTTGCAAGATCGGCCGTTTCATCCGTCGGGTTTGTCGATACCCTGAAAAGCCTGCACTGCAAACGTTCACCTTTTGCTTCCCCACATTTCAACATTTCATCCATATTTCCCCCATGAATAACTTCGTTTGGATTCCTTTCACTTTTTTTCGGTTTGAAACATTTCTACATTCCTTATTACTATTAGTAGATATATAAAAATGTTACTAGTAGTATGCACTGTTTATATGTATAAAAGCCAGACTTGTCAAAGGGTGGCCTTGGTTTGATGTTAGACTCCCACTTGTGGAGCGGTTGTGGAAATTGTAGAAACCCTGGGCGGTGTTCATGGGAGTCTGGATTTGTCTAGCGGTCAGTTTTGCTCGAAAACTGTAAGGATTTCAACAATGGCAGTGTCAACCACCTGATCCGATTTCCTCTGCCCTGCGATCTTGTCGTGGGCGTACATTATGGTTGTGTGGTCTCGTCCGCCGAAACTTTCGCCAATGTTTACAAGTGACTCACCCGTATATTCCCTGGCAAGGTACATGGCTATCTGTCTGGGTATGGCAATGTCATGTGTCCTGCGCCTGTTGACCAGGTCTTCGGACGGGATGTTGAAGTATCTGGCAGTTTCGTTGATGATCTGCTTGACCGTTATCTGCCTGGAAGTCTTCGGGATTATGTCTTTGAGACTGTTTCTTGCCATCTGAAGCGTTATCTCCTCGTTTTGGAGGCTGGCGATGGCTACGAGTCTGATGAGCGCGCCTTCAAGCTCACGGATGTTGCTGTAGTTGTGCGTTGCAATGTAGTTTATGACTTCCTGGGGGATTGCGATGTGTTCCTGGGAAGCCTTGGTTTGGAGAATGGCGATTCTTGTTTCTAGATCCGGTTGCTGGATGTCGGCAAGCAGACCCATCTCAAACCTTGACCTGAGCCTGTCGGCGATGCCTTTGAGCTCCTTTGGTGGTCGGTCTGAGGTGATCACTATCTGGCGGTTCTTGTCGTAAAGAACGTTGAACAGGTGGAAGAACTCTTCCTGTGTGCGCTCCTTGTCGGCAAGGAACTGAATGTCGTCGATGAGCAGAACCTGCACGGTTCTATAGTATTCATGGAAATCACTGACTTTGTTCTGTTTTATGGCCGTGATGACTTCTGTGGTGAAACGCTCGGTTGTAGTGTAGATGAGGTCGAACTGAGGCTGTTTTGAGAGGATGTCGTGACCGATTGCCTGAAGGAGGTGGGTCTTGCCCAGTCCCACACCACCGTAAATGAACAGTGGGTTGTAAGCCCGGCCGGGGTTTTTGGCACAAGCCAGACAGGCGGCGTGGGCGAACTTGTTCGAGTTGCCAACAACGAAGCTGTCAAAGGTGTACTTTGGGTTGAGCACCTGGAGCGATGCCGGCTGTTCCTCTGGGGTTTCCAGAGGCACATCCATGCGTCTGATGATGAAGGTGACGTCGAATGTCCTTCCGGTTATGTCGTGGAGGATGTTTTGAATGGTTCCATAATATTTTGACTGGAGCCAGTCCTTGGCAAACTCTGTTGGAACAGAAATAACAATCCTGTCGTCAGTCTCCGAGATCAGCTCCGATGTCTGGAACCACATGTTGTATGTTGGAACCGTGACATCTTTCTTAATAACTTGCAATACCTTCTGCCAGATGTTCATTACAGTTGTCAAATTGTAGCTGGATTGTGGATAAGGTCAACCATAATAGCTAAACATATTTGTAACCATTTTATACAATTTGTATTTATTACACACAGTGTGTAAAATAACGGCAACATTTTGCCCGGTTTTGAGGGCTTTACATCTAAACCCGCTTGCTTTATAAATAGAGGAGCAACGCCATAAATGCAATAATCCCTTGTGGCATAGGAATTGCACATTTATGGATTGGCATCTCGGAAACTTGGCTGTATTGTCATGCCCGAATGTCATTTGCAATTTGTGTGAACAAGAAGCTTTCATTGATGGCACGGTTGACTCAATCAATGCAGTCAAGCTGTGACAAAAGTGATTTATGACCATTTCGTGTTTATTGTAACGTAGTGCTGTGTAAATATTTGAAAGGAGAGTTTGGTGATGAAGAAGATTATCAGCATCATTATAGCGGCTCTCATGCTTGCTACTGTTGCTTTTGTTCCAGGTGCAAAGGGTTCTGCAAAGGCCGATGAGACCAACCAGAACGCTGTCTTCATTTGTAACAAATGGCAGCTCAATGGCAGCCGTCAGGGCAACGAGAGGACGTTCAGCTCCGATTCCCCGGTCGTGTCGTTTGGCAGACCAGGATATATCATGGGAACCGTTTTCCTTTGGACTGAAGTCTACCTTGATGTTGTGCCGAATGCAGGTGCATCTTCGGAAGGAAACAGATGGTTTGTCGTCATGGACACGAATGGAAACCTCTGGTTCGACCCGGATGGACGCTTCCACGACTGCCGCTACTACAAATATGCCGATCCAGCAAGCCCCGACTATGGTACTGACCTCAACTCGGAAATCGACAATTGCAACTCTAACCCGTATGCAATGTTCGATCCAAACCCGGCAAACAACACCCAGGGTCCGTATCCACTGCCAATGGCCAACATCAGCGGCCAGGTCACCTCAACTGAATGGAGCAACCCAACCTACTTCACCTACTACAATAAGAACAACGGTGTGAAGCGTACATTCAGACTTGGCTGGGCTGACTTTGCATATCAGGGTGTCAACACTACAGTCTCCGCCGCCGCAGCAAATAACAGCTCATACAACAACTGGGATGTCCAGCTTCCACTGGAACCATTCCTTGATGGTTTCATGGGCGCAGTTCCGGCAGCCGCAGACCCACCAACCTATAACGTCGCCAACTACTTCAACTCCAACGGCAACACCCCGGGTTGGGACTACGGCGAAGAATGGCATACCATCAATGCTTCCGGCACCCGCAACTACGGAGCAAACAACATGGTCAACTACATCTGGGGCGACTTCCTGTTCAGGAGAGGCGCAAACGGTGTAGGTAACCGTGTAACAGGCTACGACCCGACAAATGCTGTCCAGGCACGTTATCCGCACTATTACGGTGCAACCAGACTCATCCCGGTCATCACACTTGCCCCGACAGGACGCATTGTTCGTTACGCAGCCGGTTCAGCTGTCATTGACAGAGGAGCAAACGCCACCAGAGACGCAGGCGATGACTACGACGTCGGTGCTTCATGCTACAGATTCCCACTCAATACAAACTTCTTCTCCCCGGCCGGTTACGTTGCAGGCCCGTTCGGCAATGCTTATGACGTCATCGGCGACACAGTCCACCTTCAGTCAAACTGGGGCGCAGCCGGTCTGTTTGACTGGTCAGTCCAGTCAACCCCGAGCGGCATGGTCAGCCTCGGCGAACCGATCTACGAAAAGGTCGGAGTCGACTACCGTGTATCAATCGGTGACATCAGAAGGACAACATGGGGAACACTCTATAGTTATTATCTTGGTGTTCCAGCCTATGGCTACTGCCAGGAAGGCGATGCTCTAATCCTCTCTGAAGTTATCAAGGGTGGATGCGCAGCACCAAAATACAACATCTCAGTGGAAACCGACCTTTGGGAAGGCGAAATGCCAGGCAAGACCTACGCAGCCATTCGCTCACCAAACGGCGAGTTCACGTTCCAGTCACAGGATGTCCAGAAAGCCACAGTTCTCGATCCGACAGGCAAGGAATTCAACTACCCGGCATGCACGTTTGAAAACGTCAAGCTTGACTACAGAGAATACCTTGGTATCGAGATCTGGCACGACAACGGCGTTGACAACAACAGAGGCGCCGATCCGTCAGGCGTTCACCAGGTCATCCCGAACAACGCATCAGATGACTACTACCCAGATGTAACAGGTGAACTTTTCGTCGGTGCCCAGAGCAATGAAACCGATGCCGACATCGGACTTGGCATGGATTCATTCACTGGCAGGACAACCGATCAGGTTGTTCTTCCAATGTCAGACTTCTTCCAGCAGGACAGAAACCGCAACACAGTCGGATTTGGCGCACCAGTCAGATTCTACGACACAACAAACTTCGGCGGTTACGGTCTTCAGAACATTTATGGCTGCGGCGAAGCCCTCTATCGCGATACCGACTATCTCCTTCCGGCAACAGCTGACGGAGTAGGCGCATTCGAAATCTCACAGGGCGATATTCGTCTTACCAGAGTCACCGCAGTAAGAACCGATACAGCAACCGGAACCCAGACATGGATCGAATTCGAAGCTGGTTCAACCGTTGCAGCCGGTGACGCAGACGTAAACCGCAACCCAGGCTTTGCCGGACCACTCGATGCATACAACAACCGTGCAGCCGGTAACGACCTTTCAGCATTCTACTGCAAATACTATGACCAGGCCTACTATCTTGCCTATACTGCAGCTTGGTCAATCCCAACAGAACCAGTATGGCTCGACTGGAAACACCTTGACCCAGCCGACGTAAATTCAGTCATCGACATGAACTGGAGATATGACATCGGTGAATTCATCTATGACGCCGGTGCAACCATTGCTTCTGGTGGAACAACCTGGGGTGGAGCTGGTGGATCAGCAGCAAACCCATACGGCACAGTCATCCAGGGATTCACAAGACTTACTAACGTTAATTACAAGGGCATCTATTATAACTGCGGAACAACATCCTCAATCTATGATGATTGGCAGGTTGTCGTCCCGGTAAACGGAATCACCTACGGTCTCAACGGTGTCAAGAGATTCCTTGACATGGAAGTTATCCCGGGCGACTCTGGTGGAATCATCTCAGTTTCAAGAGATTTCCAGGTTGAACAGACCTCGGAAGTTGAAATCAAGTTCAACCCACCACCAGCAGCAGGACACTGGGACAATGGCCTGTGGATTCCAGACGAACGCTGCTTTGTCCTCTTCCAGGGACTTGGACAGTATGTCGTTGATGGCAAAGCATCAAACCTCAATAACGTTCTCTTCGAGTGCTCACCGACAAGACCGGTTGTGAAGTTCCAGTTCACACCGTATCGTGGTTCATGCAACAAAGACGGTCAGTATGACATCGCAATTGCCAATGAATCAACAGGCGGCGTCGACCTTTCACAGTCAGGCATTGTTTATACATACGCTTTCCGTGAAAACGGCGGACAGATTCCGGCACCACCAGATGGTTACTATGGCGACATCACAACCGACTGGGAAGGTCTCGTTCCTGATTTCTTCAGCCCGTACATGGGAAGAAAGCAGTCGCTGAGAGTTCCAGGCGAATATGTCCCATGGAAACAGGACAGATCAGCATATCCAAACGGTCAGGTTCCATATCCACCAATGCCGGCCTACATGGAAAACAACTATGACTGCCTTTCAACATGGAAGTTCACAGTCAAGCCGGAACAGCTCGACGTCAAGGCAAACAGACTTTGCATCACAACACTTGACCAGAAGTTCCCGAACCTCATGATCAAACTCTTCGACCATGACAATGCAAACGACATCAACGACCCGGCAGACATCCCGTTCTCAATCCCATACGACTACAACGGAAGATACTACACACAGAATGACCCGAACTCATGGCACGCAAACGTTGTCAACTACAACTGCACAGGCGGCGGCGTGGCATGGATGGCAGTAGGCATCCCAACTGACGAAGCCGGATACAAGTTCATCATCCAGTACAACACAGACGGAACATACTTCTACTGGTACTGGTATGAACCACGTTATTCACCGGAAGATCCAACAAACCCACAGATTCCATGGGCACTTGATCCAAACGACGTGATCATTGGCCAGGAATACAACGGAACATTCCCAATCTCACCAACAGAAAACATCAAGAGACTCCCAATCTTCGTTGACAGCAAGACAACACTCGATGACACCGACTGCTCACAGGGTTCAGCCGCTGAAGGTTGCGAACCATGCGAAGTCCCAGGACTGCGTAAACTCGGTGACGTTTCAGGTGTCCCAGGATACCCACTCCGTTCAGACAAGCTTGGTATCTTTGACGGCACAATGGGCTACATCGCAATGTACGGTGTCCCAACCTTCATCACCTCTTACGGCCAGTTCACACCGACCGATCAGGGCGGCGAAGGCCTCGTAGTTGTCAAGCCAAGAGACGGAATCACTCACCTCCAGATCCGTATCTACTCAACAGATGTTACATTCGACTACAACTCAACAATCTCACACCCAGCGCTCACAAACGGCGCCCCGTACTTCGTGGCAGACAAGATGATCTCCGGTCTCCCACACAAGGGCATCGACTACTGCGGAAACCTTGACCTCAAGGTTTACTCACCAGACCCATACGTAAACTTCGTAGAGTTCGCAATTGTTGACCATGCTCTCCAGTTCTCAAATGTTCACTATACAGCTGGCTCAACAACATCAAACTACATTGGATCGCTCTCACCGCTCAAGTACCCAACTCCACAGATTCAGGCTCCGTATGACCCACTTCTCCGCTATGTCGCCTCTGAATTCCGCTGCTATCCAGGCGGTCAGACCCACACCGGCCGTGTAACCGGTCAGGTTTGGGGCGATTGGGGCGGACCATTCGGTTGGAACGCATACCCAGCCATCTGGTCAAAGAGAGAAAATGAAAAGCTTGCATACGAAGCATTCGGCAAGCTCGGTACAGAATTCTTCCCACTTTCAGACTACGGTCTCTACTTCATCATGAAGGACGGCGAAGGCAGACACATCACCTTCAATCCAGACGCATCAGAACCGGACAGAAGAGTCGTGAAGATGGAAATCACAGGACCGTTTGCAACGCCAAAAGTTCTTGACTTTGTAACTGGTTCAGTGGTCTCAAAGTATGAGTACAACGGAATGAAACAGGTTCCGATCCAGTACGACTGGTCAGGAAAGATCATCATCGATGAAACCAACTGGCGTGATTACGAAAAGGTCACAGTCAGGGAAGACTACAACGGATCACTGACAGGCGTTCCATACACACCATACGGTGCAATCCCAACAGAAAACCTCGTCTACAGACAGCCAAACGCATACGTCAAGAGACTCGGTTCACTCAATTACGCCTCAGTCGGATGGCACACACCAACCGGCCCGCTCTCATACGAAGACACAGACAACGTAATCGTTCTCGACGAACTTATCCCATGGCAGCCAGGCAAGATCCTCATCTACGTCACCCTTGCCGACGGAACATTCAAGATGTACCAGGACTGCTGCACTGCACCACCGGTTGATGGTGTTGATGTTCATGCTCTCGGAATCGATTACACAATCTCAGAAGACCCGGCAGTCAAGCACATCCCGCTCGGAGTCTCAAACA
>CAYYJO010000063.1:0-11545 GCA_964472265.1 uncultured Caldisericales bacterium
GAGAGGTCTAGCAGTTCGGCTGTAAAGTCCATTGAAACCATGCCCATTTCAGCGTCAAGCGGTTCGAGAGTGGCAAAGAACATGTCGGAGGAAGGGAAGAGGATGTCCTGATAACCTCTGGTCTGAACCCTGTCACCTTTTGAAAGCTTTGCAGAAAGGCATTGGGCGACTATCGGTTCAACGTGAACGGTTCTCGTTGCGCCATTGTCCTCAACCATTGTGAGCGTTCCTGTGTCGCAGTAGATTTCATCGACCGTTCCGACGGCGACCCTTGGCATAAGCCTGTCCAGAATGACGGCCTTGAGCATAAGGTGAGTGCTTGAGACATCTCTCATGCCTTTGAAGGTGAGGATCATTCCATCGGCAACCTTGTCGCACGGTTCACCGTCCTGGAAGTTGACGGTCCAGAATTCCTTGCCGTCTAGCACCAGAACCCTCATGTTCTTGCAGGCCGTGTTGATGATTTTTGCCTTTATAACCTGATAAGGAGTGTCATCAGGTATCTTTTCGAAGGATGCATCGTTTATTATCTGGCGTCTGCTCGAATCACACCTGCCGGTTACCCTGATTGTATCTCCGGTTGTCATCCTGTTGAAGCAGTCGGTGAAATCAGTAAGGTGAATTCTGAAAAGTTTACCTTCAGACTGGATGATGAGAAGGTTGTTGTCGCAGTCGAGGGTGTTGATCATGCCTGTAATGGTTACATCTTCAACCGTTGCCGGCTGCTTTTCTATGGTTGCATCTGCAAGGGTGAGCTGCTGTGTGAGAACCAGGTCACCAGTGACTTTAACGACGTCGCCAGTCTTTAGGCTTTCACAGTCAACGGACTTTTCAAGCCTGACTGTCCACAGTGACCCTGGGATGCCATCACGAGCATTCTCCCTGACCTTGGCGACTCTTGAAGTGCACGAGATTTCAATGATAACGCCAATGATAACCTTCTTGTCGCCAACAAGCCCTGGTCTTGAAATCCTTGCGCCGTTGAAGGTATTCTTCATGTCTGGCTGGACGATGCCTGAAACCTGAACCCTTTCGCCAATTGTAAGAAGGTCGCACATGCCCTTGTCGCTTGCAAAAACTGTAAAGGAGGAGCCATCGTCAGCTTTGAATGTGACGCTGTTTTCATCGCAGTTTTTCTCGGTGATGTTACCCCAGAGCATTGCGCTTGTCGACGGTTTTTCACCAGAGGTTGCAAAAATTGCTGCACCCCTGATCTTCCACCAGCCTGCAGAATCAGACCAGCCTGCAACAAACACATCATCGCCTTCCCTGTACTCCTGGTGGGCAACGATTTCGACCTGCCAGAGACCACCCTGGAAATCCTTGATGAGTGCTGTGTGGTCGAAGGTCTTCATTATTCTTCCTTCAATTTCAATGGCCATTTCAGGATTTTTTGAAACGATAACGTTTGTAGCCCTGAACATGCCGCCATCAAACTGACCTTTTACACTGACATATCTTGTCTGGAGGCCGTTCCCTTCGGTGTAGCCTTCTGGAAGCCCGACAACCAGCAACCTGCCTGAATTTTCAGCGATTGTGATTGAGTTTTTGGCTGTCTGGACGATTCTTCCGCTCGTCTCGTAAGGGATCAGACCACCGATTTTCTGAAGGGTTTCCACCTTGAGGGTGTCAGGCTGGCTTGGGATGAAACGACCGGTGATCTTGGCGCTGTCACCAACAACCAGCTTGCTCGCGATCATTTCTGTGTCGTAGCTGATTCTGATGAACTGCCCTTCAAGGGTCTGCATGATGGCGCTCTTGTCTGATGTCGACCTTGCGATGATGCGACCAACAATGGCTGCGTCAAAACAAACGCTCTGGTTGCCTGTCACGTCGGTGACTTTTGCAAGTCCCGGCATGGCTCCCTGAAGTCTGCCCGATCCTGCCACACACTCGCCGACGCCGAAGAAGCCGCAGAAAGAGGTGTGCGGGAGCCTCAGAGATGTCATCTGACCTAATTTTCCTCTGATGAGCAGGTTGTCATTTCCGCACGATACACCGAAAACAACGCCTGAGAATGAACTTTTCGGTTCTGTCCAGCCTTCTGTCGGAAGCCACTGGACGTCGACAAGTTCGGCCATTCCAAATGTTGGAACGATTCCAACCGCCATGATCTGGGTGTCTGGCTCAGGAATGGTCTGGCTGTGAAGAATCCAGGCTCTTCCAGAGGTGTCGGTGAGTTTGAATGCCTTGTCCAGTTTTTCGGTGACCTTCCCTGAAACTGACCATCTTGCAGGCGGAAGTTCAATCCTTGTGACGTGAGCCTTGGACATGGTGAACGTTCTGGCCTGCATTCTGCCAGAAACACGAACCGATGTGCCCTTGTCGACCTGGGGCATATCAGCCATCTCGACAAACGCTGTCCAGGTGGCGCCGAACTGGCTTTCAAACTTCAGTTGTTTTGTGGTTTCCGTGTATTCGACGACGGTTCCTTCAACGGAAACCGGCTGGTTCGATGGATTTTTGCACTCAATCCTCTGTATGAGCTTACCAAGGATCTGGAATGGTTTGGATTTTCCGAGCACGATGCCTGAGATGGCCACGCAGTCGCCGAGAGACAGTCCCGTGAGCTGAGAGACGGCTTCGGTGTAAACCTCATAGGTTCCGCCTGAGTCAGCGCTTACCTGTACGACTGATCTTGTGGCTTCGATGCCTGTAATGACGCCTGTAAAGCTTCTGCCGATTTCACCGCCGGCACAGTCGGAAACATCGAGTTTTGCGCCAGTTATGATTGAGAGCGCCTTATCCGTTTTGCCGGTTGCGATGACACAGTCACCGATCCTGACTGATTTCAAAACCGACGTGTCTGCCGGTATAACTGCACAGTTGTTGCCGTCGTGTGTGTGGATGAGGATCATCCCATCGACCGGATCAATTGCAAAGATCACGCCGACTGCTGTCTGTGTGGCAAACGAGTCAGCCGGTGACTGGACAACTTCTGTGCCGATCTCTGCCCTTGGGCCAAAACCGGTGTCCCAGACTGTTATCTTCATGGTGAAGACATCGCCTGGTTTTGCGTTTTTCACTGATTCAGGGTCAACGATGACAAGCCTCATGTTGCCGGTCGGCTCTTCAAAACCTGCGATGCCGGTTGTTTTGTCGTAGGAGTTGAACTTGAGTGTGGCTGAACCTTTTGCAGAGATGCCTCTTGTGACTGGTTCCACATAGGCGCCGTCCATCGTGGTTGCATCGAGCCTGTGACCGTTTGCGATCACGGTTGAACCCCTTGAGACACTGTAGGAACCGGTAACTTTTACCATTGTCAGCGATGACAGGTCTACGCCTGAGAAGGAATCCTGGCTGGTGGAGGTAATAAATATTGCCGACTGCACCCTTTCGTAGTCAGGGCAGTTGATCTTGTTGACGCTGGTTTTTCCGTTTGTGATTTTGACAAACACGCAGTCGCCGGCGTTGATCGAAGAGCAATCAAATCCTTCCGGAAGCATTGCTTCTTTGACGCCTGTTGCTGTAGAGACAGCGATCTTTTTGCCAACGCAGTCAATGGCCTCGATTTTTCCTGCAAAACCGGACGAACCGGCACATGGAACGACTGCCACAATCTTTGCTATGAATGTGTCGGTTTCCATTTCGGACATTTGTCCGATTGCAATAACACAGTCTCCAATGTTTGTTTTCACATCAGTTTTCAGCTTGAGCTGTGAGCCGTCGGTGAGTTCGACTGTTCCATCTTTTACAATCGTACCTTCAATTGATGAGCCAAGCACGGAACAATTTTGCACGATCATGTAGTTCGAAACATCGCCGTTGAAGCAGATTTCTGCGCACTGACCCGGTGAAAGCCTTGAGCAGTCGGTTGTTTCCGGAACGCCGAATGTTTTCAGTCCGTCCTTTGTGGCAATTGTCACCGAGTTTTGGGCGCAATCGACCGACTGGATGACGCCTTCAGCAATCTTTCCGTCACAAACGTTTCTTGGGCAGTCGGTAAGATTGATGGTGTCGGCAATGATCCTGTCGCCATCGATCTCGCCGCAGACTGAAACGCACACACCCCTGTAGTACGAAGAGCAGTTGATCTGCGGGCTGATGATGATGTTATAGTAGTTTCCTTCTTCGGTCTTGATCCTGATTGTGAGGTTCTGGCAGTCGACGCCGACAACCGTACCCTTGATGGTTTTCCCGGTGCAGCCTGACTGGCATTCAACCTTTTCGATGACAGCGCCTAGAATTGTTTCGCCGTCAAGGATTCCTGTTGCCTTGATGCAGTCGCCGATTGCAAGCGTCTTGCAGTCAAAGTCTGCAGGGAGTTTCACACCTGTCTTTGTCTGGCCGGTTTTGACGATTGCCATTCCGGTTTCGCACATCAGGTCGATGATTCTTCCGGTCACAGACCTGCCCATGTTCGGAACAACGACTACCCTTACAGCGTTTATCGTGTCGTCTTTGATTCTACCCCAGATTTCGAGGGCGGTCAGTTTTGTGAGATTGACTTTGAAGTATGGTGGAAGCGAGAGTGAATAGGACCTTCCGCCTGGAATGGCCACAACGAGGGGGTTTTCAAAGGAAACGAATGCTTTGAACCAGAAAGCGCTGTCCTTTGGCGGCTGGATGGTCTGGAGCTTTGTAGCAACCATCGAGTTTCCGTCCACGGTTGCGAAAACCTTGAGGCATGTTCCACCCTGAATGTCGCATGGAACTCCGTTTGGTAGCGTCAGTGTATAGGAATTGCCATCGATGTCGGCAACCGCAACCGTTCTTCCGGTACAGGCCGATTGTGCATAAACCGTGTATTCCTTACCGGTCACACATGGAACGATTGAAATTTTTGTGGCGTTGATGGTGTTTGGGCTGTTAGCGTCGATTGTTCCTTCGATTGTTGCGCATGATCCAACAATTATTTTGGAGCAGTCGAAATTTGACGGAACCTTGACCTGATATGAGACGCCCTCGGTTGCAAGGCTGAAGATGCCATCCTTGCAGGTTGTAAGGATTTTCCCGTCAAAAACCTGGGTCGGGCACTGGGAGTATCGGAGTGAGGAAATTGTGTCGCCAATTGCGCATCCTGTTACGCATGAGCCTTCGACCGGCGAGAAGCTGACGCTGCCCTTTTTGAAGGTTCTGGTGTTGCCGTATATGTCTTTTATTACAAGTGAATCTTTTGACGAAACGACGGTTCCCGAAAAGATGTCGCCTTCGCACTGAGTGCATGGAACGATGAGCAGGTTTCCGGAGAAGTTCTTGCCATCGACCTTTTCATAGCTTGCAATGGCACAGCTTCCCTTTGTTGGGTTGGTGTTTGCTGTTATTGGCAGCTCCATGTCCGTTGAACCGTCGGAAATGGTGAACGTGGTTGAGCCAATTTCTTTTATCTCTCCTTCAAAATTTTCAGCGCATCCAAGCAGGAAAGTGAGGATGGCGGTTTTTGATGAAGCGATCCAGTCGATAGTTCCCCTGCCCAGGGATTCGACAGGGAATCTCAGCGGGACGTAGGTTCTTCCATCAACAACAAACGGTGCAACCTTTGGATTCTTTGCATCGATGAGCTTTTCAACGCCATCAACTTTGGCAGTCGATTTTCCAAGCCACATCTCGACGGTGTGGCCAAGGGCGTTGACCGTGACCTTGCCTGTTGCCTTTTCAAAGCCGATTGTTCCCCCCAGTGGTTCGGCCACGTATCTTATGACGAGGTAGGTTTTGCCGTCTTTGAGCATCGGGGCGGCAGACATTTCGGCCTTTTTGCCGTCCTGAAGAAAGGTCTTTGAGCCGACAGCAAATGAGAGGACTGTTGAACAGGGCATCAAAAGTGTTGGCTTGCCCGTATTTGTCTGGGCTGATGCCTGGGTGGTCGTGATGTGGTTCAGGTTTGAGTCAAGGGCTTCGATTTCGTAAGTGTTTAAGCCCTGTCCAGGGTTTGTGTCGATCCATGAAATGCCTGCAAATGGTTTTGGAGAGAGCATCTCCGAGGTTGGTGACACCCTTCTGATCTGGTGCCACGCTCCGCCGGTTCCCTCCCATGTTATGGTTACGGCTTTGCTTGAGCCTTCAGCTTTTGCGCTTTGCGCCTTGGATGGAAGAGCCATCTGTGTGAGGATGAGGATTGCAGATAAGACAAACGTTAGCTTTTTCATTCATTGCTCCCTGTAATCAGTTTTGTATATCTGGATATCTCCTTGAGCTCGGAGATGTAAAGATCGAAGCCATCGCAGGATTCTTTGCCAACCAGGCAGGTTTTGAAACCGAAATCCCTTGCGCCTTCAAGGTTTTGCGGGTCGTCATCGAACAGCCAGCAGTCGGATGGGTTGAGGTTCATTTCTGTGCAGACCTTTTCAAAACAATAGCGGTTCGGCTTGCCCAAAAAGTTGAAATCCTCGATTGTGAAAATCCTGTCAAAGATGCCTTCCAACCCAAGCATATTCAGCACTTTAAGCACATGATCCCTTGGAGCGTTTGAAAGGATGTTCACCCTCATCCCAAGATGTGTCAAGAGATCCCTTAAAGCCTCGTCCCTTTTGAGATAATCACAGGTGTCGACCTTGTGCACAAATTCCATGTACTCGAAAGGATCGATGTTTTGGTGCCTCATCAGACCGGC
Organism: uncultured Caldisericales bacterium; assembly: GCA_964472265.1. Classification (GTDB taxonomy): domain Bacteria; phylum Caldisericota; class Caldisericia; order JAAYUI01; family JAAYUI01; genus JAGNLA01. The sequence continues at coordinate 6,551 of CAYYJO010000063.1, forward strand.
AAGGGTTGTGCCGTATGCCTTGAGATACTGTTGACGAAGCTGCGTCATCTCCTCAAGCGGTCTGCCAAGTTTTTCCACCATGTAAAGAACCATGCGCTCCCTGATAGCCCCAATTAGCTCGGGGTTCTGGTAAAGCGTCTGGTCGCAGTCGAGAAAAACGGTTTTCATTCTTAATAATTTAGGCATGAGTATTTATTTGTTCAAGATTGACAACCTCACCAGGATAGGCTAATTTTAACCGTGAAGAGGTGAACATGCAAAGGGAACCTTGCGTTGCCGGAAGATTTTATCCGCAGGACGCTTCAGAACTCAAAGCCATGATAGGCTCCTTTGATGATTGGTCGGTACAAAAGGCACAGGTCAGAGGAATAATTGCTCCACATGCAGGCTATCTGTATTCTGGGAAAGTGGCTGCTGCTGTCTGGTGCAGGATTATTGTCCCGGAAACCACAATCGTCATTGGCCCAAACCACACGGGGAAAGGAGCACCTGTTTCAGTCTATCCAAATGGAAGCTGGGCCACGCCCCTGGGTTTGGTGGCAATCGATGAGAAGATGACCACTGAAATCCTCAGGCACTCCAGAATCGCGGTTCCTGACATCGAAGCACACAGTCTGGAGCACTCAATCGAGGTTCAGCTCCCGTTCATCCAGACTGCCAATCCATCATCAAAGCTGGTCGCGATCGCCATGGGCGACTACAGTGAAACGGCAATCCTTGATTTGGCCAATTCAATCGCAGGCGTTGCCAACCCTGAGACAACCCTTGTTGTTGCCTCATCGGATTTCTCCCACTACGAACCGGAATACACGGCAAAAGCCCGAGACAAGATAGCCATCGAGGAGATAAAGAAACTTGACTGGCACAGTCTTTACGACGTTGTGACCCAAAAAGAGATTTCAATGTGTGGGCTTGGACCCATCTGTGTCGCCATCGAATGTGCAAAACGATGGGATGCTCAGGCAGGAAAACTGCTTGCATACAGCAATTCAGGGGTGATGAGCCACGACTACTCCAATGTCGTCACCTACGCAGCGATGGCTTTCAAATGAAGCAATTGATTGCTGTTTTTGCCATCATTGCCATCATAGCGCCCATGCCGGCAAAGTCTGAGTCATCTAGGGCTTTGGTCTATGGCAGGATCGCAAGGCTTGAATCTGGTGAGACCTTTGTTTTTCCTGATACCATAAACGGTTTTGGCTTCAAGGTTCCAACATCGGCCAATCAGGAAATCTCTGGGCTGAAGGTTGTTGTTGATTCAAAAGTGACAAACGGCCAGGATTTTGTAGGCATCGGCCTGCTCGACTCTTATGCAGGATGCTTTGAACCTGACTGGTACAAAATCGGGGAGATCGACTGGGAATCGGGTCTGCTTGGCGATGGGTTCATCGAATCGGTCGGCCAGAAGATCACGGTTGTTACGACTAAATCTCGCTCGATAAAGCAAGGATTCTACGTCAACCCGAAAAGTCTGATTGATACTGAAGTTGACGCCTTCGGAACCTACAACGACGGCAAGTTTGAAATCCTCGCCATGAGCGACATGCCTGTGAGCAACGCAAGATTTTGCGGCAAAATCACCGGCATTCAGGAAACCGGCATTGTGGATTTTGAGGCTGTGAGGGTTTATGGGCCAAGGTCATCCGAAACCATGCAGGTTCTGGCTCAAACAAACCCGACAACACTGCTCCAAAACGGCGCTGGTTTGGCAACCCTGAAAACGCTGGGCATTGGAAAGATTGGGGTATGCGACGGGCTGTACAACCCCCAGTCCAAAATAATGCAGGCAAAGACGGTTGTTTACGACCTCAACTCGTCAGTCTTTGGCGGTAGAACACTTGGAATCGTGACAAGCGTAGGCATGGATAACATGGTCATTCAGACCATGCTCCCCGGCTGCGTTACGGCCTCAGTCAAGTGTAAAACCAGCACTGCACAGGTGAACAACGGAATAGATATTGTGAAGGGTTCGCCAAGGGATTGGGCAATTCCTGGCAAAACCGTCGTTGAGGTGTTTGGGGGTTTTGAAAATGACCAGTTCACGGTCAACGCAAGGCTGATCAGGATTGATCCTGCGGCGACCTCAAGATATTTCTGTGGTTTCTTCATGGACGGCTACATCCAAGACATCTTCGGCGTGAAGACGAAGTATGTTGCGATGCCAAACACAAAGGTTCTGCTTGGAGAGGGAGAGCCAAAAGATGGCATGTTTGTCACCGGCTGGACTGAAAAGGGAAGAGCTGTCGGAATCCTGTACCCGGAAATCGGCCTGTTGGGGTTCAGGGTTGCAGGGACACTGAAAGAAATACGAAGATCAAGCTATGTGATCAATGTCACCGATGCCTTTGACATGAGACTTCCTGGCAGGGAGTTTGAAGTTTTCTTTACCGAAAAATCAAAGGTTGTTGATCCGAAGAAGGGTTTCATCGCTCCAGAGTCAGTCGAACCTTTCACAAAAGTCGGGTGTTGGGGGCAGATAGATGAAGACTTCAGGTTTGTTGTCACGCTTGCCGATACTGACTGATTGCTGTAAAATACGGCGCATGCTTAAAAAAATTGTTAGTCTGGTTGCGCTTGTCGCCTTGATCTCTTGGCCTGTTGCTGCAAAAGCCGGGTATGAGTTGGACACGAGAAAACTCTGGCCAATCCTGCCTGCAAACCAGGTTCACGCACTCATACTGGAGTACCATCTGATCGAAACTCCGCCACCGGATGCGAAGTATCCTGACCTTTACGTCACACCGGAAACCTTCTCAAAGAACATGGCTGTCCTTCGCGAAATTGGCCTCAAGTGCATCTCCTTTGACGACGCACTCACTCAGTTGGAGGCTGGAAACTTCGACACATCCAACATCATCCTCACTTACGACGATGGCTACAGGGATAACTTCAGTGTGGCAAAGAACCTTTCAAAACTGGGTTATGGGGCAACATTCTACGTACCAACGTTTTATCCTGGCAAGTCCTATCCTGCCACACACCTTTTCTACATGACCTGGGACGACATAAGGCAGGTCTCGGACATGGGCTTTGAGATCGGCTCGCACTCGGTGCATCATATCAACCTCCAAAACTGCAAGCCTGACCGTGCCGAGTATGAGATTGCGGAATCCATCAACCAGATCTACAGCAAGATTGGCAGAAAACCCACCACTTTCTCAATCCCGATGGGCAAATACACAAACCAGGTGATTGTTGAGATCGAAAAATATGGTCTCCGTGGATGTGTCACCTCAAATTATGGCTACCTTACAAACTTCAACACAAACAACGCACCGAGGATTAAAATTGTTGAGAACACGAGCATGAGGTCGGTTGTTCTCCTTTACCTGCTTCGGAATCTGAAGCTGGAAGGCGACATAAGACCAGGCGCCAAGTCATCCAGGGTCAGAACTTTCAGGACAATGCTGACCAGACTGGGCTACCCTCTGGCTGACTCGGACGCTTATGACGAGCAGATGACAAAAGCGGTGAAATCGTTCCAGAAATACTTCCAGCTCCAAGAGAGCGGAGAGCTCAACTCGATTACAATGGATCGCATAGTTTCAGATTTTATTTCACTGGCGGTGACAGGAATATGAAGAAAATTGGAATAATTGTAGCATCGATATTGGTAGTATTAATCTTGCTTGCAATTGCGTGTTCACAATCGTGCAAGGAGAAAACCGAGGCTATAAAGATAAATGACAGTGGCAACAAAACTGCTGATGTAACCAAGCCTGTCGACGGCAATGGACAAACCAAGCAAACACCGGACAATGCCGGCAAGCCAGAAAATAACGGTAACACCGCAACAGACAAACCGGCAGAACAGGGCAAGCCTGAAGAAGGCGACCCATGCAAGCCCGTGATCACCGACACCTCAGACATTCCTCAAACCACTGTTGAGGCTTACAAAGAGTCGCAGATGATCAACGCAATGAAGCTCATCCCAAAGGAAACGTTTGAAGTCAAAACAGGCGTCGATTTTTCGATCCTCAACTTCAGCAACATCAAGGGTCTGTTCGACAGAATGAAGTACAGACAAGACAAAGATGCCGACAAGATGATCAGATACGCACCCATGTTGATGCAGGAAGCGATGATGAAGCCCCTCAACGATTTTGAGCGGACAGAAAACCTGCTATGGACGGTGACAAACATCACCACATTCACCACCTGGATGGCAGGCAACTTCGGTGCAAACATGAACATGATTCCTATGCTGACCAAAGAAAAGTACAAAAAGAACACAATCGTTTACGGCTACAACCTCTATGTGGCTCCCGAATCCGCAGCAAACCCAAGGTATGGCTCTTACGCAATGCCTCTTGCCGACAATTTTGCAATGATATCCAACTCCGACATTTCTGGACTGGCAAAAAACTCCGTTATGAACATAACCGAGAAGGGGGACGGGATGCTTTCTGAACAAAAGCTTGCCCAGTTAGTCTCCTACCTTGGCGATCCCGAGGCTTGTTCAATCATCAGAAATGATACCCACTACGCAGACTTTGCTGCAAAAATGGGGCAGCAGTCAAACCTTCCGCCTGACGTTAAAGAAATCCCGAAAGAGGTGAAGTTGCTGCAACAGGGCATAAAGGAGCTGTGCGGTTATGAAAGGTCGGACAAACTCAGGTACATCGGCGTTGGCTTCTATCCAAACGAAGAATATGCCCTGAAGTTTATGCTCCTGTATGACGAAGCCTCAATTGTTAAAAGTGATATGATGCTTCTTAGGGAATTCTGGAATAAACCCGTTCTCGAAGAATCGGAAAGATGGAGGTCTGGAACGGATCTTAAGGAAACCAGGTTTTCGGTTAAGGACAATATGGGTTTTGTTGAATGCAAAGTGAACGCTCAGTTGCCGGGAATTGACGTTATAAACTCGATTTCAGTCGGTATTGGGCAAAATTTGTCTCTGCCATTTGTGAAACAATAATTTAATCGACACACCAACCGGAATTGTTATCATAAGGTTTGCAGGAAACCCCAATCCTGCTAGGGGTCTACCCC
>CAYYJO010000064.1:0-11456 GCA_964472265.1 uncultured Caldisericales bacterium
CACAAAGACCTCAGGCGCGCAAGAAATGCAGCCACGAACATAATTCCAACGACAACAGGAGCAGCAGAAGCCGTTGCAGTCATCTTCCCTGAACTAAAGGGAAAAATGACCGGCATCTCACTGCGAGTTCCAACACAAACCGTTTCAATAACTGACTTTGTCTGCACCGTTGAAGACCCGACCTCTGTCGAAGAAGTCAACTCGGTGCTTCACAAGGCAAGCCACAACGAACTCAAGGGAATCCTGGGTTTCTCAACCGAACCGCTGGTTTCAAGCGACTACATAGGTTCATCTTATTCCGGCATTGTCGACGCTCTCTCAACGATGATGGTCGGAAGCAACATGATCAAGGTTCTTATCTGGTACGACAACGAATGGGGTTACTCAAACAGGACGGCCGAAATGGTCGACATTGTTGCCAACAGGAGGTAGAAAATGAAGAAATCCGTAGAGTTCGTCAACGTCTACAACAAACGGGTGCTGCTTCGCGCCGATTTCAATTTTCCGCTCCAGGACGGCAAGATTACTGATGACACCAGAATCAGACGCACAATCCCAACAATAAAATACTTGCTCGACCACAACGCCAAACTGATAATCTGCTCCCACCTTGGCAGACCTGAAGGCAAGCGCGACATGGAGTATACACTTCTTCCGGTTGCTCACAGACTTTCACTGCTTCTAAACAGGGAAGTCAAGCTCGCTCCCGACTGCGTTGGCCCTGATGCCGAGAAGCTGGTAAAGGAACTCCGCCCCGGCCAAGCTCTTCTTCTCGAAAACCTCAGGTTCCATGCAGAAGAGGAAGGCAATGACGAGGAATTCAGCAGACAGCTTGCCAGCCTTGCCGACATCTACGTTTCAGACGCTTTCGGTACGGCACACAGAAAACACGCAAGCACTTACGGCGTCCCTTCAATTCTCAAGCCCGCCGTTGCCGGTTTCCTGCTTCAAAATGAAATGAAGTACCTCGGTGACTGCACAACCGAACCACAAAGACCCTTCGCTGTTGTTTTCGGTGGTGCAAAACTTGCAGATAAAATCATCGCTGTCTATAACCTGACAGACAAGGCCGATCTTGTCGTCATCGGTGGTGCAATGGCCTACACCTTCCTTAAATCCCAGGGGATCCCTGTCGGAAAATCCAGGGTTGCCAACGACATGGTGGAGTCCTGTAAGAAGTTCATGGACGAGCAGAGCCAGAAGGGCAAGAAAATTCTCCTCCCGATCGACTACGTAATCGCCGACAACCTCAACTGCCCCAAGCAGGTCATGGTCACCGACAGCCCTGAAATTCCCGACGGTTTTGAGGGCGTTGACATTGGCCCCAAAACACGCGATATGTTCTCATGGAACCTCAAGCAGTGCAACACAGTACTTTGGAATGGGCCGCTCGGAGTTTTCGAGAACGCCCTTTTTGCAGACGGAACACAGGTTGTCATGGAAACGGTTGCCAACAATGTACCGGTATCCGTGGTCGGCGGAGGAGACTCTGCTGCAGCCGCATCCCGATTCTGTCTGACAAACTTTTTCACCCATGTGTCAACCGGAGGAGGTGCTTCGCTTGAATTCCTCGAAGGCAAAGAGCTGCCTGGTATTGCTGTTTTGGATAACATCTAGCGTTTTTGGGGGAATCTCACAACCAGCAACCGCCTCAGACATTGTCCCTCCAAACAATATCGTAATCGTTCCAGGCACAGCAGCTGAAAAACTGGTGCTGGTAAACTCATCTGATTCCTGGGTTGAAAACGGGGTCAGAATAACAAACGATTTTTTTGAATATAAACTCCCACTTCTGACAACCGCACCCTTCGTTCTGGATTTTGACACATCAGGCCCCTGTCTTGTTGAAGTGTCCCTCGGCGGAGAACTGATGTACCAGGTCTTCAGTTCAGGACTTGAACCAGGAAACGCCAAGGACCACATCAGGCGACAGATCAGAATTGAACAGCCTGCAAACAATCCCTTCATCGTCAGGTTCACCAGGACAAAAGGCGCCAGTTCACCATTTTACATGCTCAGGTTCAGCGTTCTAAGGCAGATTGAACTCTACCCTGGAACTGCCGTCGAACTGGCAAGACTCGCCGATGGTGGATCATCTTCGCTTCCAAGTGGCGGAGGAAGACTGATTCCTGCAGGAACCCAAATCTCTTACACCCTCAAAGATTTCCCATCGTCTGAAACGCTGTGTCTGGTTGAAAACGAAGGCAATGCCTCAATTCTTTTGGATGGCATCAAGCTCGACCCAATCTCGGAAGAAGCAGGAACAAGGATTTTTAAATTCAATCCTGTGAAAACCGAGGATTCAAAAATATCAGTCAAGGCTGATACACCCTCAAGACTGATCAGAACGTCGTTTTATTTCAGTTTCCAAAACATCGACCCAACTTCAGAGCTTGGCAAAATCCTTGGCAAAGGCAAAACAGATGTTTCAGGCGTCTCGCTGGAGGATGGGTTTGAGGTCAAAAACCTTTTGAAAGGCCAAATTTTTTCGGCATTCGCTTCCGATCCAGCGAGCTTGACCATTGAAGGCTCGACATTCAATACAAAACATGGTTTTGCCTGGTGCACCGCCCCGCAAACAGACTCTTTCAAGATCACGGGGAAGGGCGATATTTACTCATGGAGCCTTGAAAGCGATCCCGATTCAGACTCACTCCCAACCTCTTTCGAAACCTTGATTGGCACTGACCCAACCTTTGGCGACACCGACAGGGACACAATCCTTGATGGCAAAGACATGTTCCCGCTCGATGCAGACAACGACGGACTCAACGACGAGGTTGAAAATTTCATGGGTTCGTCGAGAAGCTCCTTCGACACAAACTCCGATGCAATTGCCGATGGACTTGGTCTGGATGGCGCTTCAAGAGTCGAGGTTTGTTCAAGAATAACCGACACGATCACACCAGGAGCTAAATTTCTGGATGTCGAAAATCCAGCCCTGCTTGCGACTTGCAGACTTTTCGGCAATTCATCGCTGGTGATCCCGTTTAAGGAACTCTTGCTCTCAAGAACACCTGAAACTGTTCTGGATTCCTGGATCGCAAAGGCTTCAGGGGCTTACGGAATCCTGCTCGATGACTGCTCTGTATCAAAAGAGTATTGGGCTGACCCAGCTTTCATTGACACGTACCAGATTTGGTCAAAAAGAATCTGGGCTGACCCTTCCGCAGATGACGACGCAGCCTACAAACTCGGTCAGTTCTGCACCCAAAGAGTCTCTGAGCTGATTGATCTGGCAAGGGCAAAAACTGCTGCAGCCGGACTCAAGCTCGCAGTTTCGATTCCATCGCTTTCAGCAGACAACTACTCTATTGGTGAGAATCTTTCAAGTTTGGACAGGGTTATAATCACCGCCACAAACAGAGCCGAGAGCTTCCAGGATGGTCTTGCCGACGGCCAGATGATCGGTCTCCAAATGTTTGTGCACCTACCTGATGGAATCGCTCCCGACCACGCCAGATCTTATATCTCCGGCCTCATCGCTGCGGGTAATTTCAGGGGCACATCCTCAGCCGACACCTCCCAGCTTTATCTTGCAAAAACCATCGGTTCAGACCAGTCAGGCTTCATCCAGCTGACAACCGGCTCAACATACTGGGTGCCTAAGCTCGATCATTCCTACGCCCACAAGATTTGGACACTTGAGCTTTATAACCAGGAAACCTCGGTGAGGCCATGCCCTGTTGAACGAATCGGTTCTGCCAAGGTAGCCCTTCTGGATGAGTCGACAACCATCCCAACCTTCGAACAAGCGTTGAAAATTGCCGAATGGATCAGACAGGGTGGCTCTTTGCTTGTCTACAACGGACCTTCCAGATTCTCAAAGCTCACCTGGTGGGGCGAAAGATCAACTTTAGGCAAGGAAATATCGCTTCTGCTTGGCATAAAGGACATCGAATCCGAGAAGGTCATGAAGGGCGGAACCGGCAACATCATGTTGACCTCGGTTGAACCAACCAGCTCTGTGCCAAGATTTTTTACTGACATCATCGAATCCTTGCCAAAACCTCCCTGCTACTACTGCCCACCTGGAATTGAAGCGGTAGAATCAGGCTTTGTATCGGTGAAGTACCTCCAAAAACAGGACTTGCCACGCTTCGCCAACCCTGTATATGTCCCACTTGAGCAAAACCGTTTCCCATACATTATCACTTCAACCTGTTCCGTTCCATGGCTTGGCAAATACGATTCAAAGATCACGGTTCTGGCTCAAAGTAGAGGAGGCCAGGCAAATATAGTAGCGATCGGACTTTCAGGCGAACCCAAAGCAATCACCTCAACCAGGGAGTTTACCAGCGTTTTCCAAAACGGCGTTCTGGTGCTCAGCTTCACTGGTTCGGATGGTGGAGTTGTTTTTGCAATAGACACCTCTGAAGCTCTGGATTTGAAAGCCACAAACTGCACCGTTTCACCATCATCCTTTGTCTACGGCGACACATTCACCGTCATGGCAGCCATTCAGAACGTTTCCAAAATTCCAGCCTCGCAGTTCTCCGTCACCTTCCACGTTGACAGCCCCGAGAGGGAGAAGCAGATTAAACGTGTCATCGTGCCGATGCTTGCCCCAAAGCAGTTCATAAACATCAGCTTTGAAGTACCGCCGATGGTTGAACCAGGCGATCACAGAATCTTCGCAGTTGTCGTTGCCGACGGTGAACTAAACCTCTCAAACAACACCACCTACTGCGACTTCACCGTTAAGGCCAAAGCCAAGGAACGCAAGATTGTCATGAGAATAGGAAGCCAGACAGCCACAATCGACGACAAGGAGACCACTCTTTCATCACCACCTTACATCGAGTCAGGCAGAACAATGGTTCCTTTCAGATTCATAGCAGAGGCGCTGGATGCCCAGGTAAGCTGGGATCAATCCGAAAAAATGGTGACAATCGTAAAAGGTGATATAACCATCTATCTTTGGATCGGACGAAACTATGCAATCGTTCACGGCGATATGGTAAATCTGACCGCTCCACCTGTTCTTAAAAACGGCAAAACATTTGTGCCGATGAGATTCATTTCGGAAGCATTAGGTGCAAAGGTAGACTGGGAACCACTCTCACAAACTGTTACCGTTTCGATGGTGTTAAACTAGCAAGTCTCGGCATCCATTAAAAAAGGCAGGCCTTTGAGCCTGCCTTTTTGTTTTGAGTGGAGAATCTACTGTCTGGCAATGGTTATTTCCAGAGCCATCTGGCCTTGCTGGCCAAGTCTGAAAACAACAGGAAGTCCTTCCTTTAATTCGGTGACATCGACTTCAACCCTCTTACCGTCAACATCTTTGAAGATTTTAGTCATCTTTAAACTGACAAAAATCACCCTTCCGTCTTCAAGGGTCAACTCGATTTTGCCTTCGCCTTTTCTTGTGATGGATGATATTTTCAGTGGTCGCTCGTCGCCTCTTGGAGGTGGCGGAGTATTTGTAATCACGATTGCTACAAGCTGGTTGTCAATGAGCAATGATCTAACAACTACAGGCATGCCTTTCTTGATGTCCCTCGGGTTTTGCTGGTCGGATACAAACTCTGTAATTCCGGTGATTGCGAACTCCTGACCTTTTACCACAATGGAAGTTGGCGAGATGGCATCAACTTTTCCTTCATACATTCTGAACTGGGATGGTTCAATCTTCCCGATTACAACATTTTTCCCATTTATCATTGCGGCATTGATCCAACTGCCTGGAAGGATAGCTTCCCTTGACGGTTCGATGGATGCCCATTCGGGGATGGAAATGCTGGTTTTTCGCCAGACACCGCTGTTCTTTGATATAACCGTGATCTGATTTCCATCAACGTTTGTTATCCATCCTGAGGCTTCCATGAATTCAGACTTGTCGATGATTATTGTTGCAACCTTGTTGTCGGTTCCGTTCAAAAGTATTTTTGTGTCAGGTTGAAGTATGCCTAGAATCCCAAGCCCTACCGATATTTGATCTCTTTTTGCACCTGCATTGATATAAACAGATGTATTTCTTACAAGATAAGTTCTTCCCCCATTAATTGTCAGCAGCGATGATGAACGGTCAAAGGCTACAAACTCGGTGTTGATGTTGAAAGACTGTGGTTCCTGGTTGGCATCCTGGCTTATTGTTTCAGCTTTGTTGTCAGCGGCTGGAGTCTTTGGCTGTTCGGGCTTGCTCTGCTGATTGCCCTTCACTTCACCTCTGTTTTGGGGCTTGCCGTTACCAGTCTTGGTTTCTCTGTCAACCGGTCTTTCTTCTGTTGTCGGCTTCACTTCCTGCTTTATTTTTCGTCCGATCATCCTTCTCATCCTGCCCCTTGAAACAGCCAAGGCAGTGAGCTTTGAATTTACGACAAAGCCGGTGACTCTTACATCTTCTCCAACAGCAGCCAGGGCATGCATCGATGTTTCGCCAGCCACAGTGACAATTTCCCGTTTTCCGTCAGACGTTTCGATCACAAGATCCGAGCCATCATAAGAGATGACCTTACCTTCGACAGTGAACTTGGTGTTGTCTGGTTTTGTCGGTTTGTCCATACGGAGGTTTGAAAGTTCAAGCTTTCCGTCTTTGAACGTGAAAGACATGGTGAAATCCGATGGTTCAATCTCTGTGAGCACGATTGGGAAGTTGTTCTGGTCGACTGGCACCACACCACCAAGATCGACCGGCTCAGAGATTGAGTCAACAAGAATTCTGTTGTTTTCTATGTCGCTTACCGTAACGGGAATTTCAATCTTGTCAGCCTTAGCAACATTAAGGGTTGTATTCTCAATTGATTGCGCAAGTGTTTTGCCAACCGAGAAAACCGAGATGCCAGACTGGTTTGCGATTCTTCCCCAACCGGTGCCAGATTGTCTTTCAGAGATGATTTCATCAATTGTTCTGCCGGATTTTGAGGCAATGTATGTGGCTATCGTTATATCTTTTGGTGTAAAGCCGTTTGTCTTCATCTGCCAGACCTGAGCCTGAGAGATTCCGTTTTCAGTTGAAATGTTGTCCAGAACGTAAGTTTTTAGCACCTGCCCCTTGAAATCGGGCGTGAACAGGTCTGCAAGGTTTGTCGCCGCGTTATCGATGACCCTGGAGCTGATGAAGTTGAGAAGGTTGCCTTCTTTACCAAAGACCGGCGTGAAGGTCCCGGCCAAAACAACGACAACGACCGAGGCAAAGGTTAGTGCAACCTTGAAGAATCCTCTTGATCTTGCAGCTTTTTTCTGGGACTGGATGGCTAACAGGATTTTACCCCAGAGCATTGGCGGAGCTTCTATCCTTGAGGCTTTAGCTTCAAAATGTTCCCTGACAGAAACCGAAAGATTGCCGAAAGATTTGATCAGCTCCCTGCATTCGGTGCAGGTTTGGAGATGGGCTTCAAACTCGGCCTTCTCCTTGCCGGTCAATGCTCCTTCGATGTAGTCTATGAGCATCTCTCTTAGTTTCTCGCAGTTCATGTCAATCCTTTTTCTTTCATATGCCTTGAAATCGTCTCAAGCGCCGTGTAAAGCCTGGCTTTTACAGCACTCTCACCGATCCCCAGGGCGTCTGCCACCTCTCGGATTTTCAACCCCTGGTAAAACTTCAATACGACGACTTGCCGCTGATTGTCAGTTAAGGTTGAGATTGATTCCTCAAGTGCGGCAGAGATGTCGGTTTCAGAATCGCTGTCCTTGTCACGGAAGCTAGGCTCGAAGCCAACTTCCCTCATTTCTTCAAGCGACTCGGTCTCGTCTTTTTTTACCCTGTACCAGCTTATTATTTCGTTTGAGATGATGCGGGACAGCCAGGGTTTGAAAGGCCTTTCTGGATCGTACTTGCCAGCAAACCTCCAGATTTTAAGGAATATGTCCTGTGTCAATTCTTCGGCTTTTGAAGGGTTTTTCAGCGAAAGGTTGACAATCCTAAACACAAAGGTGCCGAAGCTGTCAAACAGCTCTTTAAAGGCGAGTTCGTCGCCCTTGGCCACCTTTCTCATCAACTCAGAGGCGTTTGTTTCGTTCACTTTGCAAGCTCCTCCGTCAGAAGCTTCTTCACAAGTTCGGCAGGAGCTTTTCCTCCCGATTCCTTCATGCACTGTCCGGTGAAAAATGCCAGCAGGTTCGTTTTGCCGGCCTTGTATTGTTCTGTCTGAGCCGTATTCTTTGAGATAACCGACCCTACTATTTCAAGAATCGCCCCTTCGTCGGCAATGACCATGAGGTTCTTGGTTTTCGCCAGATTTTCGGGTTCTGCACCGTCAATGACTTCGGGCAGGATCGATTTGGCCGAGTTGTTTGTGATCGTTCCTGATTCAACCAGTGTTATCAGCTTGGCAAGGTTCTCAGGTGTGAGCTTTGTGTCCTCGATTGTTTTGCCGTCTTGTGCAAGCTTTCCTGCAATTTCTGCTGTTATCCAGTTGCAGGCTTTCTTGGCTTGGGCGCCGGCTTTGACCGTTGCCTCAAAGAATGCAGCCACTGCCTTGTCTGAGGTCAAAACACCAGAATCGTAGTCGTTAAGTTCGTAGCTTGCCTTGAAGCGGTTGGCCATTTTTACAGGCGTTTCCGGCATCGAGGCCAGGACATCTTCAATTTCCTTGTCCGTCAAAATGGGCGACGGAAGGTCTGGTTCCGGGAAATAGCGGTAATCGTTGAGTTCTTCCTTTGAGCGCATCGGTGATGTTTCGCCGGTCTGCTCGTTAAAATGTCTGGTTTGGGCGAGGACTTTTTCACCACTGGCAATCAGCTCCCTCTGCCGCTTTGCCTCAAAATCGAGAGCCCTCCTTGCAGACCTGAATGAGTTCAGGTTTTTGACCTCAACCTTTGTGCCAAACGAACCATCCGGGTTCTTGACCGAGATGTTCACGTCGCACCTAAGGGCGCCCTCCTCCATGTTGCCTGTGCAGACGCCCAGGAACCTGACGAGATTTCTCAAGGCTGTAAGGTAGTTGCTTGCTTCCTCCGGTGATTCAAGGCAAGGTTCGGTTACTATTTCTGCAAGTGGTGCTCCACAACGGTTGTAGTCCACAAGTGAGCTTGTTGAGGTTGTAATGTCACCAGAATGGAACATCTTGCCTGCGTCCTCTTCGAGATGGAGGCGATTTATCAAAACTTCCTTACCGCCAGAAATCCTCAGGCTTCCACCAAACCCAAGCGGTATTGCGTACTGGGTGATCTGGTAGCCTTTTGGCAGGTCGGGATAAAAATAGTTCTTTCGGTAAAACGGCGAAACCTTGTTGATCTTGCAGCCAAGCCCAAGGGCGGTCATCAGACCCATCATATAGGCTTCACGATTTACGGTTGGCAAAGCTCCTGGCAGACCAAGACAGACAGGACAAACGTTTGTGTTGGGTTCCTCGCCGTAGGAGTTTCTGCAGCCACAAAACATCTTTGTTTGGGACAAAAGCTGGATGTGGACTTCGATGCCGATTGTAAGGTCAGACATTATGCTTGCTCCTTGAAATCTCTCTTTTCCTCGCCCTCAGGCTTGCGATTGTCTCTTTTTCAAGATCAATCTTGTCGCCATAGATGATGGCGTATGGAAGGTTGTCGGCCCACGCAAAGAAACCGATTATCAGACCTACAAAAACAATCAATGCACCGAGCAGGCTCCACAAACCACCAACGATCACAACCACAAGGTAGCCAACGGCGACCGTCAGGATGGCCACGATTTTCCTGAAAGGGTAGTTCAGGTAATAGTTTTTCCTCAGTTGCCAGATGCGTTTTCCGGCCTCAGCAATCTCAAAATCAATGTCTTCGATATCTGTCATCTTCCACCCTCAACCACTCTTGCAAGGTCGAAAAGATAGTGTTCGCTGAATACTTCTCCTACAAACTGCATGCCGATCGGTCTGTTTTTGCTGTCATTTCCGGAAGGCACTGAAACAGCCGGAAGACCGGCCAGCCCTGAGGGGATAGTGAGCAAGTCGCAGGCATGCATCTGCATCGGGTCTTGAATGGAACCGATTTCAAAAGCGATTGTCGGTGTTGTTGGCATGAGAATCGCTGAAACCGTCGCAAGGGCGTCCAAAAGCTCTTTTGAAATCTTTGCCCTCATGCGTGTTGCCTGCATGTAGAAAGCGTCATAAAAGCCCTCTGAGAGGGCATAGGTGCCAACCAGGATTCGTCGTCTGACCTCGGCGCCGAAACCTTCGGTTCTTGTTTTTGTGTACTGCGTGTCCAGGTAATCGTCTCTCTTGCTGAATCCGTATCTTATGCCGTCAAATCTTGACAGGTTCGAGCTGCATTCTGCAGGCGCAATCAATTGGTAGGTTGCAACGCTGAATTTCATCGATGGTAGCGATATTTCGACGAACGAAAAACCTTTCGACTCAAGCAAGGCTTTGGTCTGTTCCAGATTCTTGAGGATTTCAGTATCAATGCTCAGTTCGCCAAGCTCTTTGGGGATGCCAATTGTTTTGTTTCTGGCATAATAAGACTTTCTTGCAACCGAGGTTGAGTCGTGGGGATCGCAAGAGGCAATGACGTTCAAGAGGATTTCGGCGTCATCGACTGTTTTACCAATTGGCCCAATCTGGTCAAGCGATGAAGAAAAAGCGACAAGTCCATATCTGGACACAGTTCCATAGGTCGGACGAACACCAACAAGCCCGCAAAACGCTGCCGGCTGACGAACCGAACCGCCAGTGTCGGAACCAAGCGAGACCACAGCGGAACCATCGACAACTGCAGCCGAAGAACCTGACGATGACCCACCCGGAACAAGTTTCGGGTCAAGCGGGTTTTTTGTTGCGCCAAAAGCCGAGTATTCGCCTGAGCTGCCCATTGCGAACTCGTCCATGTTTGTTTTGCCAACGATGATTGCTCCTGCGTTTTCAAGGTTCGTGACCACGGTGGCATCGAAAAGACTTTCGTAATTTCCAAGGATTTTTGAACCACAGGTGAGCCTTCTGCCCTTCACGGCAATATTGTCTTTGACGGCTACCGGAACACCCCACAAAGGTTTGGTTTCATCAAATGTTTTAAGACTTTCCGCCTTTGTCATCGCTTCATCAAAGAGCGGTGTAATGTAGGCATTTAAAATCTTTTCAGATTTCTCATACGCATTTTTGCAATTGTATACGGCATCCTTGGGAGTCAGCTGGCCTGATTTGTAGGATTTGTGAAGCTCTTTTATGGTCATTTCCCACCAACGATCTTTGGCACGAGATAGAATCCATTCTGTGTCAAAGGAGCTTGCTTCAATGCTTCATCTTTCTGGATTCCAGGGATAGGCGTGTCATTCCTCATCACGAGTTCGCACTGGGGAGGAAGCACCATTGGTTCATAATCTTTCGAATCAACCGATTGGATTTGTGAAAAACTCTCGAGGAGCCTTTCGATGTCACCGCTGATTTTTGGATCGTTTCCGATATCGATTTTTGCTAGCTTTGAAGCCTTTGAAATATCGCTTCTTTCCATATACACCTCAATTGGACATTATAGCAAAACCTTGCAAGGTTCCTAGGAATCCTTGACAAAATTCAATTGTGGCCTTATTTTCTACATATTATGGA
>CAYYJO010000065.1:0-11442 GCA_964472265.1 uncultured Caldisericales bacterium
CAGCCGTGGTTTTCACGATTGTCGGTGCAGGCATTGCCTGGTGGTTCGGAACCAGAACAAAGGCAGATGACACAATAAGATTCCAGAATTTCAGCAAACTGCCACAGGCGCCTTTTGCAAACATTGTCAAGTCAAAAGTAGACCAGTTCGAAATTTCAGAGATGATGTGCCCTGCCGACCAGAGACTGGTGGAACTCGACGGGGACTACCTGACTATGAAAAGTCTGGAAGGAAGCGAGTATTCTCCAGATTACCAGCTCTACACATACAACCTGAAATCAAACACCGGCTACAAGTTTGTTCCAGAATCGCTTACCACCCGAACCCAGTTGATGAGCAAGGGATCGGGGTTGGTTTTCCAAAAAGCAAACAGCGGTGAAACAACCAACTGGCAGTTCAGCCCTGAGTCTGGGCAATTGAAAGCCATTAAAGGATACTTTATTAAAAAATATGGCGACAAAACAATGGTGTGTGATGGCAAAAGTCTAAAGGTTATTAACACTTTCAATGGTTCGGTTGTAAAGGATTTTCAGGGCATAGACATGTATGGGGCATCGATATCAGAAAATTTTGTTGTTTATTATGATGCCAGTATAGCAAAATCCGTCATCTACTGGTTCAATGGGAAAAAAGTGACTCTTTCTCATCCAGCGATGATCATGGAAGTTGTATCAAACGATTGTTATGTGATAATCTCAAGGGCTGGAACAAAGGAACAATCAACAACCTGCTATGATGCAACAAATGGTTCAATTGTCTGGAAAAAGGATTATTTGTCCGGGCTTTATATCAGTCCTGCCAGCACTCCGGGTGATTCTATCTTCTGCTGGTCATCAACAAAACCCAATCCAACAAAGAAAGACGACAAAGACGATGAAGGCATTTCAACGATAAGCTTTATCCGCATGAGTAATCCAGAAGATATCATGACCGTACCAACACCTGAAGGTTTTGAATCCAAGGATATGTTTCCTGAAGGTGTCAGTTCAAACCTAATCGTGTGGGATGCCTATAGGCACAATTACCGAGCGTGTTCGGATAATGCTTGGGTTGCAGGCACTGTCACACTTTGGGATTTGTGGGCATATGATATTGCAAACGACATTAATTTGAAATTGGATTCCTCAAATGTAGACCAGGTTCTTGTTGATGGTTGGAAGGTCGCCTGGGAAAAGTACGAAGACAAAAAAGATGAACAATACTATAACGTCAAGTTTACGAATTTATTTTTCAATGACAAAGACTCAAAAGCAATGCCAGATTCAGGTGAAATAGAAAAGGTAGAGGAAGAGACAACTAAATCACTATTAAGCATTCAGGAACTTAGAATAGAAGGTGCCCAAACAACAGATTTTGGGGAGCTTTTTTATGCTTCTGGAGAGAAAAACGAGATAATACCGATTGGTGTAGAATCCAAGTATAAACTTGCTTACAACATTAACAACAAGGTATTGGCAAGACTTAAAAAAGATGATCCCAACTTGCTCAAAGTATTAGATGGACGTTCAGTAGAGTGGTCTGATGGTGGTGATTTTGATACAACTGGATATATCTTTAAGCGCAACATAAGATCATATGATGCTAAAACAAAGAAGTTTGCTGATGCCATGCTCAAAGAAACAAAGGAAAACCATAGAAAGATGGGGCAAAACGTATATGTTGTTGATACAAAGGGTCATGAAAAAATAATTTTTTCATCAAAGTATCAAATCATGTCAACAAGGGAGCAAACAACAACAGTAAATCACTTTTTGATAATTGAGGTGTTCGACATGGATTCACAAATCAGTCAAATACATGTATATGACTATAAGACTGACAAATTGAGATTGATAAGGCAGAGTGATGCACAATGTTCACCAAGAACGTGCTATTTTGGAAGATTCCTAGCATATCAGATCTCTCTGGAAAAAGAGAGGTTCGTCGACTTGATCACAGGCCAAGAAATTGTAATGGATTCTTCTCCAGTCATATCTGATGTGCAGATTGACCAATTGCAGCAAGATGATCCAGAGATATTTATTAAACTGAATGGCATATATACTAGAATAAAATCATCTGATTATCTGAGTGGCAAATGGGATAAAGGACTGAAATTAAAATCAAAAATCTCCGATAATGAGACAATTCAAATTCTTGATGACCATCGCTATATTATCTCTGAAACAAAAGTTGTTACTGGTACAGTTATTAAAGTTCATATGGGAACTCTGACCTTGCTCGACGATTCAACCGGCAAGAGAACCTTGATTTCTGACAAATATCTCATCGGATCGTTTGAAAACTACGGTGATTTTATCTGCTGGACCATCGACCGTGGACGAAAGGACAGCCAGTACACAAACGTTTGCTACGCAAAGATCAAATAGGAGAACCTTCCTTCAAAGCCTGCAGTCTTCCCTGCAGGCTTTTTGTTTTGACAAAACAATGGTTTGTTGGATAATAAACCTTGGAAGCAAAAGCGTGTCAAACATTTTTAGAAGGTGAGACAATGGCAGACAAGGAAAAGGACAGGCTGGACGAATATCTTGAAAAGGACTCGAAGATATTGGACAAATCGTATCTGGACACAGAAAATGAGTCCCAATATCTGGACAAGTTCAACAAGACTGACGACAAGAACAGACTCAGCTATCTGGACAGGCTCAACGATCCAGAATCGCAGCAGGGAAAGAGTTATCTCGACAGACTCAATGATCCCGAGGCTGAAGCCAGCAAAAGCTATCTTGAAACCATAACTTTCGATTATCTCAACCAGGACACGGCCATAAAAGACATAAAGATTGATTACGGCTACTTCACTAAGGACAAACAACCAGAAAAACCGGTCGAAAAACCTGTGGAACAACCCGTTGAAGCGCCAGTTGAGCAAGAGGATTTCATAGATGAGGAGATGCCTGAAGAACCGGTCGAAATACCTCAATCACAGGCAATAGATGAATCAAAGATCATCAACCATGTCCCGAATCTCCCAAAAACAGTTTGGTACCTTGCTCAGGGCGTGCAGTCGATTCACAGTGGCGTAAAGTCATTTTCGCAGTGGCAGGCAGAATCTTTCAGGGGTACGGGCAAGCTCAGGAAGGTGTGGAGCACCACTTTTGAAAGCGATCCAGGACAGGTCTGGCCGATCATCACAATGAACAATTGGTTTGTTGGGCCATACGCAAAAATTGACCCTGCAACCGGCATGACAAAATATCTGAAGAAACCGCTCATCCCAGAAATTACTGACGGCTACAAGATTTTTGGTGCCATGAAGTTTGACGATATGTGGTGGAGAGTGGCTCTGGACATGGATTCATCGTCATTCGCCGGCAAATTCAACCCGGCAGCCAAACCAAGGGGGAGCTTCAAAAATATCGGCAGAAACCTGCTTTATCTGGATGCAAGAACTGACGAGATGCCATCGGTTGCAAGACTGAACCCTGAAGACTGCTCGGTTTTGTGGAAACTCGAATCCACAGGCTCGATGAACATCATAAACGCAAACGTCGCCTCCGAAAGTTTGTGGATCATTCAGCAAGGGGCAAGAAATGCCGTATTGACAAAGATTGATTCGCTCAAAGGAGTCGCAACAGATTTTGGCATCGAGGCCAGAAACCCTTGCGACTGTTTTGATTTCTGGGGAAAATTCTTTGTCACCACAAGCAACGGACTGCTTCTCGAGTACTCGCCGGAGGGCATAACCCGTGAAATGTCAATCGGAAATGACGGCTGGACAACAACTGTCCTGCACACCTTTGAGGACAGGGTTTATCTCAAGAGCACAAACGGCAAGCAGAGCGAATTCTATGCAATCGACCCGCTTTCCGGCGACAGCAGGGAGTTGAAGGTCATGCCAAGAAAAGATGGGAGCTACTTCTATCCCGACGGAAGATATTTCAGGAAAATGGACCTGAAAACCAACGAAACCATCTGGTTCATTGATGACCAATACATAACATCGGTGCTGCTTGAGGATGAGCGTGGAGTGCTTACAAAGAGTGGATTGACCGTAACCCTTTGGGCTTAAGGCAGCCAGGTGATCGTTATCTTCTTGGTGGCGCTCTCCCAGTCAGTCTTTGCCCCCAATGCCTGAGCAAAGAACCTGATTGGAACGCACAGTGAGCCCTCTATGTTTTTGGCCGGCACGCTGAGCGTCTCGGTTCTTTCTGCACCGCCTTCGATGATTTTTACAACCGGATTGTTTTCGGTAATGAAAATCCTGAGGTTTTTTGACAGGAAGACCATTGTCACTGTTTTGGTCTTGGCATCCCACACAACCTCGGCTTTGAAACTCTCAGCAACAAACCTGAACGGGACAAGCGTTGTGCCTTTGATAACCTGTGGTGCAACCTTGAGTTCAACGATTTTGCCATCAACGATTGCCAGCTTGTTGCCGACAACCATCTCAACGATTATGGGGATTTTTGGTTGTGGCACTTCAATTGATACCGGAATCTCCACAATTTTATCCAGTCCTGTGGATTCAAGCCTTATCACTCCTCTGTGAGCGCCAGGCGTTAGTCCGTTTGCATCGATTGATACATCGAATTCGCCTTCATTTGTCAAAGATTCAGGAGCAACTGCAATCCATGGCTGGTCGGATGTCGCTTTTGTGACCATCGACCCTTCGCCGGCATTTTTGATCGTTATTTTCTGAGGTTTTGACCAATCGCTGCCAAACTCGAATTTGTCAGGTGAGAACGTGAGTGACGGCGGTTTCATTGGCACTGAAAAATTTACGCCAACTTTGGCTGAACCTGCATCAGTTGAAATATCGATTGTGCATCTGTAGTCTTGTCCTGGTATCACCTTTGCCGGATCGATCGAGCATTTTATTTTTGCCGGCGTCGTCTCAAACTGATTTGGTTCGATGACTAGATATTCGCACTCAGATTTGACCTCACCCTTGATTGTTCCATCACCGGAGTTGCCAATTGTGAACTCGAATGTTTTTATTGAATCACGCTCAATTTTCCCAAGGCTGAAACCGAGAGGCTCAACCGTGAGTCTTGGTGGTTTTGGCTCTGGCGGTGTCGGCGGGTCAGGTGTTGGCGGTGTTGGTGGAGTTGGCGGGGTTTCTGTACCGGCTTTAACAGTGAATTGGGTGAAAATCGGCGAATTGTTGAATTTACCATCAATTTTAGGCCCGTCTTTGCCATCTTTGAAACCGCAGTAATACGTTAAACCCTGGTTCAGTTTTGCTTTCGGCGTGACGGTGATAGTCGTGTCTTTGACTGAAACGGTTGCGTCAATGATATTTTGCTCCTGATCGAGGAACATTAATTTCCCTGCGTCCTTTACATTGTCCTTCATAGTAAATGTTATTGTTTCGGGCGGGTTGTCAACGATTGTTCCTGGAACTGGCTGGATTGTCTCAATGGCTGGAGAATTGTAGCGCCATGTTCCGTTCTGGTAGATGTTTTGATCTGTGAAGGATTCGACGAGGAATGAAGCATATACATTTTTGGGATCGGATGACCCAAGGGGGTAGACGTAGTTGAACTCGTAGGTTGAAAGCTCGCTAAAGCTTGTTTTTGTGCCTGTTGGGTCGGGTGTTGCAAGCTTCATCGTCCAGTAGGCTCTCTCGCCGCTCTTCGAAGATTCATTTTCGCCTATCATGAAAGTGTAGTAGAAGTTTGAATTTGGCAGGTATTTCCAGGTAGCGACCGTTGCTGTTAGTCTCAGGCTCCCTCCGTCAACCACACCGGCAAGCCTGACCTGGAACGGAGTGAAGAAGCTCAACTGTTCGTTGATTCTTTTCCGGTATTCAGGTGCACATTTTGTGTCACCGCCGATATAGTATGTCTGGCCGTTGAAAATGGCGGTTGGCGTTGCTATGCTGCCGTACGCTTTCATTCTGGCGTTTGCGCTTGAATTTGAGAAAACATCCCTGTAATGAAGCGCGTAAATGGCAAGATCGCTTGGCTCATACTCATTTTGAATCTGGGCGAGCGCTTTTTCTGCATAAGGGCAGTACCCGCACCATGTCGCAGTCTCAAGCTCGACGAGGCAGTTTTTTTCAAAAGGCCACAACTGACCCGACCCATTGGCCACAATGGGCAAAGCCAGCGACAAAATCAATGCTAGACAAACAAGTTTTCTCATTTATCAAAAATACTACCACAGGCTTGGAAAAGTTTCAATGATCCTTGAATTTTAGAGCATTTGAGGATAATCTTACCACATTTGGAGGCATGATGAAAAAGACAGCTCTGATTTTAGCAGCTACCGTCCTCCTGCTCGCCGGATGCGGCAGTGGGGATGTGAAAAACTACAGTGGACTCTATAAGCATGGAACCGTTGCAAAATACAACATTTTTGTAAACGATGTCTATGTGGGTCAAGCAACATACACGTTCACACATGAACAATACAAGAATGGCAAGGATTGCATCAAGATTGTCCGAAATTCTGAAACCAGGAACAAGATTGCCGATGTTGCCGATGACATTGTCACATCGGTTTCAGAAGTGTGGTTTGACATCAATGACTACACACCCTACTACCAGAAATTCCGCACCGACTGGTCAGGCAAAACTGCCGGCTGGCAGGAAACCGAGTGTGAGTACGGCGACAAGATTGTGAAGTGGATAAACAAGACACCTGCAGGGTCACAATCGAAGGACATCAAGTTCTACGAAACATTCTATGATGAAGACGAAATGGCGTGGATTATTCCGCTTCTCGGCTACAAGGAAGACAAGAGAGTTTACTACACTGCATTTGCAAACAAATCAGGCCAGCCAGTCCAGGGACTCATCTGGATGGGAAGCAGGAAAACGGTAGTTTCTTCAAACGTAACCTATGATTCTTTCGCTGCGTCTGCAAGACTCAACGAGATACCACAGAACGTATGGTTTGATCTTAAAACCGGCAGACTTGTAAAATACATGCAGGATGCAGGATTCATGGGCTATCCGGTCAACCCGAAAAATGTGCCGGAGGACTATACTCCACCAACAACAACTTATGTAGAAAGCCTCGATTCATGGACGGAACCCCAGAACTGATCGATACAAGTTTTTCAACCTTCAGGCTGGTTCAAGTCGACGGTATCATCAGGGAGCTGTCGATGATTGCCAGACAACCTGAAAGAATAGCCTCTGACATAGCAAAACTCCTCAAGCTGCAGCTTGAGGAGTTTTTTGTTGGCAAGCGAAAGGCATTTGACTTCAAGTTAAACCCAGAAGGGACGCCTTTTCAGAGAGCCATCTGGGCGGTCACATCAGATATTCCTTACGGCGAAACCCTGACATACGGCCAAACAACAGCAATGGCCGGCTACCCTGGGGCAAACAGAGCCTGTGGACAGGCCATGAAAAGAAACCCAATAATAATCCTCATCCCATGCCACAGGGTTACCGGAACCGGCTGGCTTGGCGGATATGGTGGTTTTCCCGAAATAAAACGAAAACTGCTTATTTTAGAGAATCCTGGAATTTCTTCCAGTCTTCTTCGAACTTCCTGATTCCGGCCTCGGTCATTGGGTGGTTGTAAAGCTGCTTGAGGACTGTAAAGGGGATGGTGGCAATATCGCAGCCTGCAAGCGACGCTTTCATCACATGAACCGGATGCCTTATCGATGCGGCAATGATCTTTGAGTTGTAGTTGTTGACCCTTACCATGTCGATGATGTCGCAAAGCGAGTCGATTCCTTCGTGTCCGGCGTCATCGAGTCTTCCAACAAACGGTGAAATGAACGTTGCGCCGGCTTCACAGGCGAGATGAGCCTGGTTGACCGAGAAGATGAGCGTGCAGTTTGTGGCGATGCCTCTCTTGGTGAGTTCGGAAATGACCTTTGTTCCTGGAATGTTCATCGGAACTTTGATCGTGATTCTTTCCTTGAAATCAGGTTCGTTTGACCAATCAACAATATCAAGTGCCTGCTTGATCATTCCATCGGCATCGGGGGCGGTGACTTCGGCGGAAACCGGTCCCGGCACTATCTTTGCTATCTCAAGAATTATGTCTTTGAAGGATTTTCCGGCAGTTTTTGCCATCAGTGACGGGTTTGTGGTGACACCCGATATCACTCCGAAATCCAGCGCCTGTTTTATCTCATCGATGTTTGCGGTATCCAAAAAAATCTTCATTTCAACCTCCAGATGGTCATTATAGCTTCAGTTGAATTTTTGTGTAGGGGGCTATAATTTTAATTAAAAGGAGGCATATGAAAAAAATTGCCCTCATGGTGACAATTGTCGCTGTCATCTTTAATCCTGTCACATCAACTCAGGCTGCAACCGGCTCCTGGTCAATGGCTGGCTGCACACCGGACAGAAGGCACTATAGCAGCGCCGGACTTACTCCGCCTCTCAAGTTTGCATGGGACACCAACAAGCAGGGATCGGTCTATGCCGTTCCACCGCTTGTATCTGGCAACTTCTGCTATCTCGGTATGGCGAAGATGCCTGTTGGCAACAGCTGGGATACATCGGTTCAGAAGAGAAACATCGATAACGGAGACCTTGCCTGGGATCTGCCAGGTGGCTGGTGGGTCTGGAGCGTCTACGGTGCAGACCTGATTGTTCAGGGATACTCGGCAAAGGAAGGGAAATCCTGGCTCAGAAGAATAAACTCGATGGACAAGTCAACCATCTGGGAGATTGAGTGGCCAAGATACACAATCCATTCAGTTCTTGAAGATGATGTAATCTACTCGATGTCCTACACCGACTGGAAAGAAGATGAAGACCAGAAGGACATTTCAGAGCGCATTTTTGTATTCCAGGCAAATTCGGCCGAAAACGGCAGGATGCTGTGGAGAAAGATGTACTCCTACCCAAAAGCTTACTACCCTCCGTGGCTTTGTGTCTGGGATAACAGCGTTTACGGCGGAGTTTCCAAAACCTTGCACAAGCTTAACAAAGACAGCGGAGCCGAAACCTGGAAAGTGGACATGCCTGAAAAAATTGGTCAAGGCTCATATTTCGTTGGAACTGACAAGGGCGTTCTCTGCAATACAATTTATGACAATCTCAGACTGATAAAGCACGAAGATGGATCGGTTATCTGGACGAAGAAGATTTCAACCTACGAACCAGTGAGTGAAGATTGCCAGAGTCCAGTGAGCACACCAGCAATCATGGCCGGGAAAATCTACATTGTTTCGAGAGGTTCATTTACAAATCATGAGCCCAAGAAACTCCTTTGCCTTGACCTTGCAACCAGCAGGACACTCTGGGAGGTAACCCTCCCTGATACCTCCAGAATTGAAGGTTCGGATATCGGAGCAACCTGCACGGCAACAGCCGGCGCAATCTACACGATGACCGAAGACGCATCGGGAAGGTTGACAAGGCTCAGGGCATTTGACCCAGAGTCGGGTGTATTGCTTTGGTCTGACGTCATGCCTGGCCAACCGAATCCATCCGAACTCGCGGTCAATTCAGAGTATCTTGTGATGGGTCTTGAGGCGCATGATGACAATGGAAAAGGCATAATGAGCTACATTTGTCTGACCAACAAGGGTGTGCCAAAGCCAAAGCTTGAGGTCGATCAGACCGATTTTGATTTTGGCTACATCAATTCGAAGGAGCCGATCAATAAGATTATCAAGATAAGCAATTCAGGCTCTGGAGAGCTTACAGGTACAGCAACGGCCAACGTTGGCTGGATAGTTTGCACACCATCACAATTTCAGGGCAACAACCAGTCAATCGTTGTCTCAATCAAGCACGAGAACCTTAAGATAGGAACAAACACTGGCGTTATTACTGTTTCAAGCTCTGGCGGGAAGAAAACCATCAATGTCTCGGTGACCTATGGCGGAGGTGTTGAGCCAAAGGTGTCAAACGAGGCTGCTTCAATCTCTTGCAAGTCTGCCTCAACGTGGAGCAAAACGATTGACCTGAAAGGTTTTCATCATGGAATAGTCACGGCCTCTGTCCCATGGCTCATGGTTTCGCCGATGGTTTTTGAGACAACCGATCCAAGCATACTTATTTCAATAAACCCAATGGGTTTGCATAACACAAGCGTATTCGTTGGCAAGGTTACCGTGATGACAAATCTTGTCAGCTACACATTTACAATCACCGTAAACGGCGTAACCCCAGCCATTTCCATGCTCATGCAGATCAACAACACAAACGCTACGATCAACAAGCAGACATTCAAGGTTGATCCACCCCCACAAATCATCAAGGGATCAACATTTGTTCCTTTGAGATTCATCGGTGATGCTTTCGGCGTGACCATGAATTATGATGCAAAAACCAAGAAGATAACATACAAGACACAGAAAGGCGATACAATCACCTTGCAGATTGACAACACAAAAGCATACATCGGAAGCAAGGAAGTAAAGATTTCCCCTCCACCAACGATTGTGAAGAGCAAAACCCTTGTGCCCGTAAGATTCATCGGAGAATCCTTCGGCGCAAATGTAGTCTACACGGCCAGCACAAAGTCCATTTCCATCGAGATGGATGGATGTCCGTAATCCAAGGATAGAGCCGTTACAACCCCCTGATTGGTTTCAGGGGGTTTTGTTTTATTGATTGAGCCTGGCTGACCGTTGCACAAAAAGTATATTCCACGCATAATCATCTCATGCCAGGCCGTTACACGTTGACAGCAACCAGACAAACAATTGAAGACAGGTTCAACATTGAGATGCCAACAGACTGGAGACCCAGATTCAACATGGCTCCATTGCAGTTTCTCCCGATCATCACGAACGAAAATCCGAGGAAAGCGACAATGGCAAGGTGGGGATTGGTGCCTTCATGGTCAGGCATCCAGGACACAGGCAAGAAAATGATCAATGCCAGATCGGAAACAGTGGCCACCAAGCAGGCTTTTAAAACACTTTTCAAAACAAGGCGCTGCCTCATCCCGGCCGATGGATACTTTGAATGGCTGGAGCTTTCGAGCATCAAGCAGCCTTATTTTATTCACCTTCCTGAGAAAAGCTTGTTTGCCTTTGCCGGGCTTTGGGATACATGGATCGATAAAAACGATGGTTCCGAGCTGATTACATTCACACTCATCACCTGCGAGCCAAATGAGTTGATAAGGCCGATCCACAATCGCATGGGTGTGATCCTCAATCTGAAAGATGAGCAAAGATGGCTTGGGGAGCCGGACAAGTCGCTGTTTGCACAGTTCCCGGCTGATCTGATGACTGCCTACATGGTCAGCAATCTTTGCAATTCACCCAAAAATGACTCACCCGACTGCCTGCTTCCCGAGCAGCGATTGCTTTAGGATTTTTCGTTTCGGCAAGGATTCTGGAATTTCCCTCGCCAGTGATGGTGTTGTGGTAACAATAACTTCTCCTCGACTGTGACAGTAGAGGCATTGCCAACGCAGCTCTCCTCGCCAGTGATTTTGCTGGAGAGTAGTCAAAACCTGTTTCCCTCTCCCAGACGCAGTCTGGGAGAGGGATTAAGGGTGAGGGAGTGTTTTTATACGGCTCCGCCGGTACAGAACTAGTCTATATAAATCTTCATA
>CAYYJO010000066.1:0-580 GCA_964472265.1 uncultured Caldisericales bacterium
CACCTGCCCTTAATATACTACGCATGTCATTATCTCCAAGGAGGAAAAATGAAGGCCAAAGTTGATGCCGACACCTGTATTGGTTGTGGAGTCTGCGCTTCGCTGTGTCCAGACGTGTTTGAAATGGGCGATGACAATATCGCAATAGCAAAGGCAGTTGAATGCAATGTTCCATGCTGCCAGGAAGCAATTGACAATTGCCCTGTTTCAGCAATCTCCTGCTCCTGAAGCAGTAGAAACTGAAAATGATTTGAAAACGGCACCAATATCGGTGCCGTTTTTTATTGGGACAACGCCCGAAAATTATTTCGGGTATCATATTATAAATTACGAATATTGAATTACGAATTACGAATCAATGTCGTTTAGTTAGCGAACTCTTCCTATTTGAATTTGAATGTTCTTACTCTTTAAGCGAACCTGTCTGCAGTTTAATATTAATAATTTGACCTCGGAGAGGTCAGGTTTTATTATCCCAGGTAACCAGAGGTCCATGACTCCAGCGGAGTCAGACTACGATTGATCCGAATTTCTCGGATCGACTGACGACTTACGATTATTGCCTCGTTAATTCAGGCGG
>CAYYJO010000066.1:590-11330 GCA_964472265.1 uncultured Caldisericales bacterium
TATTTCATCAATATAAATATTCTTTGATCAATACTGATGACGATTCCTATTTGTCAGATGAGTTCCATTCCGAATGCAAGCTTCGAAGTTGAGGAGAACTTCGCTTCAAGTTCAGGTACATTCTGGATCGTTTTGAAAATCCGACTGGAGAGGTCAAACAAGGTAGGGTTGTAATAATCTACCTCGATCTGGCCAAAGAGCTTGTCCTGCCTTGATTTGAAGGTGAACAGATCAACTTTTATCTTCACCATGTCGTTTGGCTGGTCTGAAAAAGTTATGGGGAAAACAGTTCTTTCACATTTGAGTCTTATGATCTCCGAAAGCCCCATCGATTCCAGATTCTCTATCGGCCCGATCGCATCAGGTGTCGGATAATTGAGTTTGTCCGGCATGTCTTTTACAAGTTCCTGGATGATCTCCCTGGTTTTGAGAACTGAAATCTCGTAGTCGAATATTTCCGCAGGCTTACCGTAAGCTGCATCGTTGAGTTTCCTGTATGCTACAAACTCAGCCTCTCTTGATGAGTTAGGCCACACAGTCTTCCTTACCCTGATGTATGAATCGTTGGATGAAAGCATGAACACACCTGAAGGAAGCAGCCTGTCAAAATAACGGTCGTAGTTGATCTGAGTCAGTTTTGCCTTCACCGGCCAGCCATTTCGATCCAAAAGTTGTGGCAGGTTATCGATAAGCTTGAGAGCACCAAGCGGATTTACATCGAGTTTGAGTTCTCTTTCTGAAGTGGGGATCATATCATTCCTCCTAGCCTGAGTCCGTTTTCAAACTTGCTCATGGTTGCCAGGCCAATTGTCTGCCATCTGCCATGTCCATATTTTTTGTATATGTAGTCCCGTATTGTATCGAATTCCTTTGAACCTTCAATCTCAAGTTCATAAACAGGCGTCGAGGCAGTCGGGAAAAGGTATGCGTATGTGTCAAATGCCATCTCGCATTTTTGAGTTCCAAGCTTAATTTCAAGCGATTCCCTGTGATTTGTAAGTATTAGAACTGGCTTGAGAATATCAGGAGTTTTCAGCAGATTTATCACTTCTTCGTCAACGGGATCCTGATAAATGGACGTTAGTTTTCCTGTCAGTTTTTTAACAAGATCCTTAAACGTTTTTGCCTCTTCCTCGATCCTTACATTTCCGGACTCGTCGAGCCGCTCAAGGGATTTTAGGGTTATCATGTGAATAATACTGTGTTTGTATCTGTTTCGAAGCGAGTAGCCGGCATTGTAAATCTTCATCTGGCAATCCAGATACACATCCACCTGGTCTGACACATTCAGCTGACTGGATTGAAAACCAAGCTGCGAGAGGTTGCCAATCACATCCTCCTGAAATGACCTTGGATTCTTGAATATCGTGAACTTCGATTCAGATTCAAAACCTACCACATTTCAATTATGTCGAGCTGAAAAACCAAAGTCAACCCGAACCTTGAATGGAGTGAAAGAGGATGTAGAATTTCCATCCGTGGAATTTTATTCAAGTGACTATATAGACCGCTCAATTGAAGGCGTGAACTCGAGGCTGCAAAAAGTTGCCGAAGGTCCAATTGCTGATGCGGTCAGACTCATGATAAAAACCAACACAAGCCTTCAAAACCACAGTGACATAGACTGGTTCGACAAGATCAAGAGTATGTCCTCAACCAGCCAGCTCTCAGGCAAGAGATATAGAGCAAGGCTTGCCGTTGCCGTGTCAAACATTCTCGGTGTTGACATTGAAACATCCATCCACCTTGGAACCTTTGTCGAACTCATACAGGCAGCGAGTCTTGTGCATGATGATGTTGTGGATGAAGCAAACTCCAGGAGGGGAAAGCAGACAGTAAACGCCCTTTATGGCAACAGATTTGCCGTCCTCACAGGAGACTACATCATCTCCCAGGCTCTAATAGAACTGGGAATTTTCAAATCACAGGAACTGGTTTCAGTTTTTGCCAATGTCATCTCCCAGATGACCCTTGGCGAAGCGATGGAGATCGACTCAACTTATGACAAGGATAGGACTTTAAGTCATTATCTTGGTACCATCTCCCTGAAAACCGGCTCTCTCATGTCGTTCTGCTCACTGGCTCCGTGCATCATCGCCAACTGTGACCAGGAAGTCAGGAAAGCGATGACTGATTACGGCCTCAATCTTGGCATGGCTTTCCAGATGGCTGACGATCTCATGGACGTGATCGGTCCTGAAGGAAAGAAGATGGGCAAAGACTTTGAGGAAGGAATCCTTACATACCCGATGATCCTCCTCGAACCCAAGGATGGCTTCTGGGACAGGAACTTTGACACCGTAAAGAGAGAAGCCATTGAAAAGCAGGCGCTTTCAAAGACTCTGGAGATAACCAGGGGTTATTGTTTGAAAGCCAAAAAAGACCTTGAAGCGGTTTCATTTTTTGTTAAAAAGGAAGCGCTTGATTTACTATGCTCGATAGCAGACTCAATTGTGGAAAAAATACCAAAGGGGTTTTGAAAAGATATGAACATCAACGAAATCGTGGAAAAAACACTTGCCGAAAAGGACGCGCTTGATATTAATGTTGGCGTATCGGCAAGACACGCACATCTGACGGCTGAACACATCCAGATACTTTTTGGGCACGACCTGACCGTTTACAAGGATTTGACACAGCCAGGACAGTACGCCGCAAACGAAAAGGTTGACATAGTAGGTCCAAAAAACACAATAAAGAACGTCCGAATCCTTGGTCCGGCAAGAAAAGCGACACAGGTCGAGATTTCAAAAACTGACGCCTTCCTTCTCGGAGTCGATCCGGTTCTCAGGACTTCAGGGGACATAGAAGGAACTCCCGGACTCAAGGTCGTTGGGCCAAATGGTGAGATCACAATTGACAAGGGCGTAATTGTTCCAGCCAGACACATCCACATGCATACCTCGGAAGCCGAAAAATTCGGCATCAAAGACAAGGAAGTGGTCTGGGTGGTTGCAAATACTCCAAGAAAGACTATCATCGGCGACGTTGTTATAAGGGTCGACGCAGCATTTGCACTTGATTTCCATGTTGATACGGACGAAGCAAACGGTGCCTGGCTTAACTCAGGCGACAAAGTCAGGATAGTGAGGTAGAGATGAGAGAAGAAGTTCACAAACCGACCAACACGATGGTAAAGGACATTACCCCGGAAGCATCAAGACCGGACATGCCCTACAAGCCCGGTTTCCTAAACAAAAAATGGCAGCAGAACCTCATTAAGTTCGGCATCTGGCTTGTTCTCAGCCTCGTCATCCTGTTCACAGGCCTCGGAAGAATCCTTAGTGATCTGGCCTACGAGAGGGGTTATCCGTATTCATTCCTCATCTGGGGTGGGTTCTCAATACTTGTCTACCTTCTTTACAGCATCATCACGTTCTTTGTGGACTGGAAGGTCGAAAACGGTCTTGCATACGAGCACGGCATCCACAACATGCCGTTTGTTTCAGTCCTGGGCAGATGGGCAAGAACCACGTTCATAGACACCTTCGGCTACTTTTTTATCGCCATGTACATTCTCACAATGTTCTTTCTCCCTGTCATCTTCAGCCCGGAACTTGCTCCAGGAGATCATGCATCCTCGAACTGGTGGATTCTCTCCGGCGCATTCACCGTCATACTCATTCCGATTTACTTCATGGTCAGGAGAGCGCTTCTCACCATCCTTGGCAACAGCGTAAAGAGGGTCATAAGATCTCATAAACCGGCAAGCATCGTCCTGGTCATTACAATGGCCATCCTCAACTTCCTCGCCCTCTTTGGCATGTGGGCAGTGTTCAACACCCTCAGGCTGCTCGTATATCCTGGATGGGTTGCTCTTGGACTCATTATCACGCTCGGATGGATAGTCATTTTCGTGCTCATGATGGTTGGACAGTTAAAATCAAGGGAAACGCAGCTTTCAATCGCTTACCTGATCTTCACCGTCATCATTACGTCATGGATTGGCATGTACCTATTTGGCGTGCTCAGCCAGACAAGCGACACCATCATCGTCAGAATGGTCTACTTCACAGCAATCGCTGTCCTGTTCCCAATAATGTTCATAGAGTTTGTCGGCGCCTTCCAGATTCGTGACATTGGCGACGAAAAGACTGACAAGATCAGGGAAATTTGCAAAAGAATGAGCATCATCCCTCTTGGTATTCAAACTTACGAACTTGACGGAGACAAACCGGTTGAGACAAAAGTCTACGGTTTCTTCATGCTTTATTATATCTTTATTCCAGCATCGCTTCTTGATAAACCAGAGCTTTACGCCTCAGTTGCAAAGGCTATTGCAAGAATCAAAAACGGTGAAGGTTCAGTGCTTACAATCATTAGAGTTGCACTCTTCACAATTCTGTCTCTCATCCTGTGGTTTGCCTTTGATTTCACCCATTCAAGCCAACTGTTCATGTGGTTCTCGGGCATCACAGGCGATCCACTTCTCGTCATCGTCATGTTGC
Source organism: uncultured Caldisericales bacterium (assembly GCA_964472265.1). Lineage (GTDB taxonomy): Bacteria > Caldisericota > Caldisericia > JAAYUI01 > JAAYUI01 > JAGNLA01. The sequence goes on from CAYYJO010000066.1 coordinate 5,039, forward strand.
TCGTTTTCGGCGCTGTGTTTGGTTTCATCGGAACTCCGATTGTAAACATGATCTCAAGGATGTTCTCCAGGGCAGCCACAAAGACAGCAAAAACAATAATTCCTGGTGAAGTTGTCGACAGCTACAACAGGGAAGAAAGAATCGCCAAGGGCATTGAAGGCGGAGTTGACACAATCGCCAGCCTCTACTTCAATGACACAGACCCGGCCTGATTATATGGACATAGCAATCATTCAGACAAACTCACGGGCGGACAGGCAAAAGGTCAGGGAGACCATAGCAAGAAGCGGCCTCACCATCATTCCAACGATTGACCGTTCGCTGCTGCCGCCCAAGATTGTCGCTTACGGTGAAGAAGACCAGCTTTTGAGGCTGTTTGAGAAACTCGCCGAATACCCGACAAAAGATGTTTCAAACATCGCCCATATCAGAGGCATCAACACAAAAACAATCGGAGCGCTCACAAGCCAGAGGATTTCTCCAAGGTGCGAGTATACAGGCATCTTTGAAACCATCGGCATTCAGGCAACCATCGCCGCACTAAACGCAGCAGTGGAAGTGCACGGTGTCGAAGCCAGCGAAGTCCAGCTTGCAGGCGGAAACGGCATGAAGTCTCTGTTTGTTCTCTGCGGCAGAAAAACAGCGGTTGAAAACGCTCTGACAATCGCAAAATCAATCAGCCTGGCAACGCATATTCACATGAAAGACATCTCAACCATCGAAGGAAAGGGGTCGTGAAGAGCATCTTCACACCCTGGCGCATGGCTTTCATCAAGTCGCCAAAGCCTGACAAATGCGTGTTTTGCAAGGCAGTTTCGGAAAATCAGGATGATGAGAATTTTGTGCTCTGGAGAGGCAAAAATTGCTTTGTCATCCTAAATTTGTACCCATACACAACCGGTCACTGCATGGTCATTCCAAACCGGCATCTCAGCTCAATTGCTGACCTCACAGACGAAGAAACCTGCGAAATATTCAAGGTTGCCAGAGAGATGACCAAGGTCATTTCAGTAACTCTCAAACCGGATGGGTTCAACATCGGAATGAACCTTGGCAAAGTGGCTGGCGCAGGAATTGCCGATCACATCCACGTCCATATCGTTCCAAGGTGGGACGGTGACTCAAACTTCATGCCGGTAATCGGAGATGTAAAAGTCCATCCAACAAGTCTGGGAGAGATTTACAGACAGCTCAAGCCAGCAATAAAATTCTAATCGGGTCACTCAGCTTTCGAGAAGATGAGCAATTGATTGCCGTTTTCATCCGTCATCAAAAGCTGGCCATTGTCAATCGTGAATTTTCTTACGGAAGACAAAATATTCATGTAGTTGTTTTCAGCTCTCATTTCATCTTCAGGGCCAGCCATCTTTGTGGACATCAGTGGGCCAAAAGTAATTTTTCCATCTCCAGAAAGCTCGTATGTGCCGCTGTACTGGTTTACTGCTGACTTGCCGGCAATCATCTTCTCATCGAAATTTGCGGTGATCTCAAAACTGGACGGATGTTGTGAACTTATTGACCAGCCTACCAGCTTCCAGTTGGTACCCGTGAGAACAGGCTCAGAAGGCTCTGATGTGCCACAACCAACGGCAATCAGTGACAGCATCATGACACAGACAAACATTTTTCTCATTTGTCCTCCTTGGCAATTATTCATTTTTCAAATGGTTTAACAAAAGAAATGGTTCGTCCATTTTTGTTAAATGTCGATATCCACCGGAGTGCACACCACATCATCGCCGTCAAAAAGATTGAGTTTATCAATATCTTGAGGATGCATTGAAATTCTACCAAGCAAATTTCTTCCAGTTTCACAAGTCACGTTTAAAGAGTTTTTCTGAGTCTCAATTTTTAAACCATCTATCCTAGAGCCAAACATCGCCTGCTGCCAGAAAGAAATTTGCAGGGGATCGACTCTTGCCTGTCCTGTTCTGCTTCCAAAAGTTCTTTCTGAAATAACAATAAGGCTTGATGAGCTTGCTTCACGGGTAAGCGACAATCCATTACGAATAATCCTTGGTTCCACAACCCGTCCATTTTGGTCACAAATGGTAAGAGCGTTTTTCACAACCATCCAAGTGATGTTGTCTCCAAGCAGCTTTGGAGACATTCCCGATTTCTCAATCAGGTCAATAACTGGCATACCTGAGTAGATTAGCCTGAAAAGTTTTGTTTCTCTCTCATCCAGCCTCATTGGAACATTTTTTGGAAACATAAAGTAAGTCTCCAGGTTATTTGCACTGATGATGACCAGGGCATTTTCAACTGTCAGCTCACAGATCAAATCCATTATTTCAGCCCTTGAACCATCGTTGCTTCTGAGAAGATTATGGACGAACTCCCCGTTTTTTGCTTCGATTGTCAGCTTTCTTTTCTGAGGATCGGCAATCTTGTCTGGATTGAAGCCTTTCGCTGATCTAACGATGTCTGTTGCGTTGATTGTTTGTCTTACTGCCCCCCTTGATGACTCGTGAATAAGTTCCTTGAAGGATAGATCGATATTTCTAATGGTCTGTGACGTTTCCTCAAAATGGAATCTCAGGCTTTCGGCAGCGAAAATTTCAAATATGGCCTCCTTGCCTGAATAATTCGATGTTTCTGCACCAATGACCATCCAGTCGCTTATGTGAATCTGACCTGCAATGCTGCCGTTTTCTACATGAAGGATTCCTGCTCTCCCTTTTTGCAAAACAAAGCTGATCAGATCGACAATACCATCCCCTCTGACTTCGCCGGCAATCATGTTTTGATTATAATTCTTATTTAGTTTTTGCATAGTAGCTGCCCAGGGGCTGCCCTTCTTTAAAAAACAACCGCAGTTAACTTGACTTAATCAAGCTCTGGTCATATCAATTTGATGTTTGAAAAAGAAAAGTACAAGGAGGATTCATGAGAGCCGTAGTAAAAACAAAACCAGCGGTCGGAGCAGAGTTTCTTGATGTTCCGGTACCGGACAAGCTTGCACCGGGTTGGGTGCTCATCAAGGTAAAGGCAACGTCAATCTGTGGAACAGACGTCCATATCTGGAACTGGGATCCGTGGTCGCAAGGAAGAATCGGTGACAAAAAGCTCCCGCAGACACTTGGTCACGAATGCAGCGGAGAAGTTGTTGAAGTCGGCCCGTACTGCAACCGCATCAAGGTTGGAGATTATGTGAGCTGTGAAACCCACATCTACGACCCGGCCGATTTAACCTCAATGCTGGGTGTGCTTCATGTGGGAAAGAACATGAAGATTCTGGGTGTGGACACAAACGGTTGCTTTGCCGAATACATCGCCGCCCCTGAAATCGTTCTCTGGAAGAATGACAAGTCACTCTCACCGGAACTTGCCTCAGTCCAGGAACCGCTCGGAAACGCTTGCTACTGCACGCTTGGCGAGGATCATGACATCTTTGGCAAGAGAGTCCTCATCGTCGGCGATGGTCCAATCGCTCTCTTTGCTGTCGGTATCGCAAAAGCTGCCGGTGCATCCAAAATCTTCCAGGTCGGCATGGCCGAATACAACCTCAAAATCGGAAAAATCATGGGCGCTGACGTCCAGATGAACATCCTCAAGGAAGACGCAAAACAGAGACTCCAGACGGTTCTGGACGGCACTGACGGCTTCGGCGTGGACGTTGCCCTCGAAATGGCCGGCGCTGCATCAGCCATTGACGACTGCCTGAAAATGGTCAGGAAAGGCGGAAGGGTCTCGGCATTCGGAGTGCTCAGCCAGTCTGTCACAAACATCGACTACAACGACGGAATCGTGTTCAAAGGAATCCAGATTCACGGCATCAACGGCAGAAAAATCTTTGACACCTGGTACAGGAACGGAATGATGCTCTCATCGGGAAAACTTGACATCAAGCCGGTCATAACCCACATGTTCGCACTTGAAGACTACAAGACCGCCTTCGACCTTCTGACGGCAAACCCGAGGGAATGTGCAAAAATCGTCCTTTTCCCTGACAAAAACGAGCTTGCAGCCGCCAAGAAGCGAATGGGCATGTAAAGGAGAATCCAGATGGCATACAGCAAAGTGAAAGAATTCCTCACAAAAGAGCTTGTCGGAATCAAGGATGCCGGCCTTTGGAAGAATGAAAGGGTGATCGTTTCTGAACAGGCAGCAGACATCAAGGTTCGCTTCCCCGAAGACGCGCCGATCAAGGAAACCCTCAATTTCTGCGCCAACAACTATCTTGGCCTCTCATCACACCCCGACGTCATCAAGGCAGCACACGAAGGCCTGGACTACAGGGGCTACGGCCTCAGCTCAGTCCGTTTCATCTGCGGAACCCAGGACATCCACAAGCAGCTTGAAAAAAAGATTTCAGATTTCCTCGGCACCGAAGACACAATCCTTTATTCCTCATGCTTTGACGCAAACGGCGGACTTTTTGAAACGCTGCTCAAGGAAGAGGACGCAATTGTCACCGAAGAGCTCAACCACGCCTCAATCATCGACGGCATGAGGCTTTCAAAGGCAAAACGCTACGTCTACAAGCACAACGACATGGCCGACTGCGAGGAAAAGTGCAAGCAGGCCAGGGCTGACGGCGTAAGGTTCATCATGATCGCAACCGACGGCGTGTTCTCCATGGACGGCGACATCGCAAAGCTCAAGGAAATCTGTGACATCGCCGACAAGTACGACTGCATGACCATGGTTGACGACTCCCACGCAACAGGCTTCATGGGCAAAACCGGCCGCGGAACCCACGAGCACAACGGAGTGATGGGCAGAATCGACGTCATCACAACCACCCTTGGCAAAGCACTTGGCGGAGCCTCAGGCGGAGCAACATCAGGCAGGAAAGAGATCATCGACCTCCTTCGCCAGAGATCGCGCCCATACCTGTTCAGTAACACCATCCCGCCAGTGGTCGCCGCTGCAGCGCTCAAGGTCATCGACCTTCTCTCAACCACAACCGAGCGCCGCGACAAACTGGAAAGAAACACAAAGTACTTCAGGGATAAGATGACATCAGCCGGATTCGACATCAGACCGGGCGTCCATCCCATCGTCCCGATCATGCTCTACAACGCAAAGCTCGCCCAGGACTTCGCCGCAGACCTCTACAGCGAAGGCATCTACGTCATCGGCTTCTACTATCCGGTCGTTGGCAAGGGTCTTGCGCGCATCAGGGTTCAGATTTCAGCCGGCCACGAGATGGAGCATCTCGACAAGGCCATAAACGCCTTCACCAAAATCGGCGCAAAGTACGGAATTCTTGGCAAGACCAAGGATCAGATCATCGAGAAGTACGGGCTGTGACAAGATAACATAGCACAAACCGACATTTTTGGAAACATTTGCCAATCCCCGAGGGTATTGCAAACCTCGGGGATTTTGTTTATATTGGTATAAATTGGAGGAAAAATGCCAAACGAGATTGCTAAAATTCTTTCTGAAAGTCTTAATATTTCTGATATTTTTAATGAATTCTATGAAGTTCCTGATTTTCAGAGAGAATTTGTTTGGACTGATGATCAAGTTCTGGATATGCTTAATGATATTTATGAAGCTTTCTTTGATGATGATGGCAAACAAAAAATCAATCAAGAATATTTTATTGGTAGCATTGTAACCAGTAAGAATATTCGTAATAACTATGAAATAATTGATGGACAGCAAAGATTAACGACCTTCTTTTTAATATTTTCAGTAATACGAGATATGTTTATGGAGCAGTCTAAAGATCCACCACCGACACTAACAAAACTTATGTGCGAAGATCGAGAGGACGACACAGGAATAAGCTTCAAATCAACCTATAGAATAAAATTACAATATACTGAGGGCAGGGATATTATAGAAAAAATCGGTTCCATGATTCATAAAAACTCTCAATCTGAGCAATTTACAAGCAAAATTCAACTGCTTGAAAACGAGCTCGGAAAAACAAAAACAGTAGATAATATGATTGATGCTTATAAGTGTATTAGAAAATTTATTAATGACAATATGCACAATGAGATTGATAAAATAGTTTTATTTTGGAAAGCAATAAAAGATAATGTAAAGCTTATAAGGATTAACACTCCAGATGTAAGTGATGCTTTGTATGTATTCGAGACTATTAATGCCAGAGGAAGTAGTCTTGAACCAATCGATCTATTAAAAAATCTAATCTTTAGAAAAGCAGAACCTGAAGATTTTCAGAAAATTAAGGAAATATGGAGCAAGATGTTATATAATCTTACTTCGATCAAGGAAAAACCGATGAGGTTTTTAAGATATTTTATTATAAATAATTTTATTGATGACGTAAAAGTAAGTGACCCCCCGAGAGAAGAAAACATATATA
>CAYYJO010000067.1:0-11302 GCA_964472265.1 uncultured Caldisericales bacterium
TGGCCTTGAGAGTTGACCAGGGCGTGATCCTGACTCACCGAAGGTGGTGATGAGGTTTCCGTCTGCCGAGAAGATTTGGACTTTGTTTGCAATGCAGTCTGTGACTACAATTCTTGTGTCGATGACATTGATGCCAAAGTATGATCCCTGTCCAAAGCTCTTTTCGTACTCGCCTGTTGCGACGTTGTAGACGTGAACTTTTCCAGCCATCGGATCGGTGACGAAAAGCTTTCCGCCACTGACGCAAACGCCTTCAGGCTCGAGCATCATGCCTGGATCGGTACCGTATCCGCCCAAAGTCTGTACAACTTTGCCGGTAAGGTCAGCAACGACGATGTTTCCGGCGCCGGTGTTGGCGATGTACATCTTGCCGCCATCAACCCAGATGCCGTTTGCATGCCTGAGAGCCATGTTTCCGTTTGCATCGGTAATGATCAGTTCGGCTTCATAACCTTCAGACTCCGCCTTGTTTGATCTGACCAAAACCTTGCCCTGTGCTCTGTCAAGCCAGTATATTTTTTCCTTGGCAACCGCGACTCCGCCTGGTTCGGTCATGTTCAGTTCATTGCTTCCGTACAGACCGAATGAGAACTGGGGCTTTCCGCCCTTCATGACTGTCTGGATCCTGTGGTTCAGGCTGTCGACGATGTATAGCCTCAAACCTTCCTGGGCGATCCAGGTTGGACCGACAAATGTGCCGTCCGGAGCTTCCTTGCCGATGTTTGTGACGCCGAAGCTGCTGGCGGCTTCTGTCCTGCCTGGTGCAATCGTCAACGATGCAGGGATTACCAGCATCATACAGATTGCCATCAGTAACATTTTCTTCATATCCGACCCCTTAAAATTGGAATAAATACGCTTTGCTATTGTATTGCGAAGTATAGGGCGGGTATGGTTAAACTCAATGTGATAAAGATTAGGGTAACCTTAAGAAGATGAAGGTTTTCTTTATGTTTGGCAGTTCTAAGGATTATCCCAGCCAGTTTTTAACCTGGCAGGTCAAAGAGTGGATTTTATTTGATCAAGCCTTGTTTTTCCCTGTGGAATGAACTGGGCATAGTCTGCCAGAGTTTTGCAGGTGTCGTACTCCTTGCAGTGGGCGCAGTTGTCGTGACCCTTGCCTGTGGCGCAGAGCCTGAGTTCACATTTGGTGCAGAAACTGAAGTGGCCGTCTTTTGCGGTGCAGCCCTTGCAGTTGATGTCCCCAGGTTTAAAGTTGCCCTGATGTATTTCAGACCATTTCTTGGCTGTCTCAGCCCTTAGGTTGTTGTCATTTGCAACAGTTGCCCTGTAGGCTTCGCACTCAAGACAATTCAATCCACAGCAGGATATTTTTTCTTCCATGCCTCGATTATAAAGGAATACTCTCAACAGTCAAACTATCACCCATGAATAACAGCGTTTATCGCTCCACCTATCAGGCAACCATCATCCCCAAGATTTGAAATTTTCACGATCTCATCCGGTTCTCTCGGGAGGCATAGGTTTTTTATCAGATGTGGAGAGATTCTCGACCACAAAACATCCCACGATTTGGTGAAGCTGCCACCGACGATTACAGCCTCGGGATCAAAAGCGTTTATGAGGTTGGCTATTCCAACACCATTCCACTTTGCGACCCACTCAACGTGCTTTAGGGCTGCATCATCACCGAGTCTGGCTGCCTGAAAAACATCCGGTGCAGAAAGTCCATGGCTGGAAAAATAAAGACCGGATGCCACCACGTTCCAGCAACCCAACCTTCCGCAGTTGCATGGAAATTTGTCAGGAACAAGCGACATGTGACCCACTTCGCCAGCCAGCCCGTTTGCGCCATCCACTACCTTGCCGTCCAGCACAAAAGCACCACCAATACCGGTCGAAATGGTCAGGTAAATGAAGTTTTTCAAACCCTTTGCCCCGCCGAAGTTCATTTCAGCAAGAGCTGCAGCCTTGCAGTCGTGGATGAGTCTGGTTTTTACTCCAAATTTTTTGAACATGGTTTCCGAGAATGGAAAATCAACAATCTCCTGACTTGTGAGGTTGATGAAATGCCCCGTCTTTGGGTTGATGAGTCCTGCAACAGACACGCCAACAGTGTAATTTATGCCTTTAAGTATTTGGCCAAGTATTTCGACCAGCTCGAACGGATCTTTTGGTGATGGGATGGTTTGCCGGTTTGTTACGGTTCCGCCTTCAACATCGGCTATTTTTAAGTTGGTGCCACCGAAATCGACAGCCAGCATAGCCTAAAAGGTTGCGCAGGTTTCAGGGAAATTGAGACACTTGAAGCGTTTAGGGTCAGCCTCAAGGTTTTCGTAAAGCGTGCCGGAAAGACCGAAAATCAAAGGCATGTCGCCAGGCTCGATGATCCTGAGCTTGGGGTGCTTTTTGTAGTTTGCGTTTTCAATCCAGTGACTGCCGGTTTCATCCTCGATATAGAGCCAGGAGCCGCCCTTGTGATCCTTGATGGAGCCGTAGTTTGATGTGCACATTGACGAAACCATGTCGCTGACGACAAGGAAATCACTTGTGGCATTGATGGTGATGTGACCGTAGCCTGGGGGCATCAGCACTTTTGTGCCGGCGTCTGCTTCGATTGCAACGGAGTCCATGAAGTTTTCGTCCTGGAGAAGGAATATGGCTTTGCCGTAAACAACCTCGTAAATTTCAGGATATTCCTCGTCGCCTGCAGCAACCCTGCTGTGATAGTGGCCAACTGTTTTTATGAACTCTTTGCCGATCTTGCCTGGCCTGATAACGGTCAGATCGTACCTGAGATGGTGCGTTTCAAACTTCTGCCTGTCTGCTTCAAGCGACAAGCCGGTGTACATCCAGTAAAGGACTTCATCCGGGTTGCCTTCACATTCGGCGTAACAATGGCAGGCGGCATTTCTTGTGCGGGTTGATGGTCCCTTGTAATTCGGAATCTCCGGGAACTCAAGTTTTCCGGTCGCTTGGTCAAAAATAACGTCAAATCCTACATTTGCTTTGAGATTCATCAAACCTCCAAAGACGATATGATAACGAGGTTTGGGAGGTTGTCAAACGGGCTTTTAGTTCAGGTTTTACTTATTTTGAGGAACGCTTTGGGAAAGTTTTGCCGTCCTCAAAGCCCTTACCTACTTTCACGCCTGTGCCAAAATAGCCCATCGATCCGGTGTCATACAGGAATGGGTTTACTGTTTCAATTGATGGCTTGCCGTCTTCGAGGATTACTTCTTCGTCTGCCTTCACGTCCATAATCTCGCCGACAAAAAGCGTGTGGAGGCCAAGCTCGACAACTTGGACCAGCTTGCATTCGAGAACAACCGGAAATTCATAAACGTAAGGTGCATCGACCAGTTCAGATTTTACCGGCGTCAGTCCCGTGTCGGCAAACTTGTCGGTGTCTCTTCCGGAAGCCATGCCGAAATAATCAGCCTCTTTGAGGTATTTGACCGATGGAATACTGACTGTGAAAGCTTTTCTGTCCAGTATGGACTGGTAGGTGTATGTGGCTTTTCTCAACGAAACATTGATGCATGGAGGCTTTGAACAGCAGACGCCACCCCAGGCGATTGTCATTGCGTTGGGTTTGTCATCTTTGCCGTAAGTGCCAACGACCCAGACAGGTGTTGGAAAAGCGAGAACTTTTGCACCACAGGATTTTTTCATGGATTCCTCCTTGAGGCTTTCCTCATTTTGTTTTGGATGGTTGCAAGCATTGCACCCATCAGCGATTCTCTAACGTCAACCGGCGCTTCCTGTACAATGGATTCAATCCAGGCGAATTTTTTCTGTGATATTTCAATTTCGGGTTCCTTGTAGTCTGATGACGCCACTTTCTGAAGCTTCTGTTTTCTGATGACTGGCCGGAGTTTTCTGATGATCGAGTGCCCGACTGTTTCAGCAATTTTCCCAAGGATCAGCGTCTGGTTTTCATTGAGTACCGAACACCAGCTTGACGAATCGCATTCGACTATGAGTTCGTTGTTGGTGAATTCTACAGGTCGGCAGTGAATGGCGATCCTTGAACCGACGATTTGTGGCCAGAACGGAATAGCAAACATGGCCGTGACAGATTTTCCGAGCTTCCGCCCCTTCATCGTGTCGAAAACGTCCCTGATCAGCTGCGGTTTGCCCATTTGTCCGACTCTATCAGTGTATATTCTCCTTCAGGTGGCTTCTGGGCGCATGTGATGAAAACTTGCCTGAACTGGTTCATCTGCTTCAGGGCATCCTGAGACCTGCCCTCGTCGAGTTCACCGAACAGGTCATCGGCCAGAATGACTGGTTCAACCATTGTTTTTTGCCTTATCAGCCTTGCCTGGGCGAGCTTGAGAATGAGGGTTACTCTCCTTGCCTCGCCTGTTGATGCGAACCTGTCCACCTGGTGACCGTTAAGGTTCAAGGCCCAGTCGTCCTTGTGTGGGCCAAGAACGGTTTGTTCCCTCGCCTGTTCCTGGGCGAATGCTTTGGAAAACTCAGCTTTTGAAAGCACGCCTCTGAGTGTGCATGAAAAACTCAGGCTTTCTTCTGAAATGAATTCGGTGATGGACGAGGCAACCTCTTCCCTGATTTTTCTCAGTTGGGTGCCAAGGGTTATGATTGATTCAGTCAGCACTTCCAGCAAATCCCGTCCGCCAGAACCCGACTTGAGCCACGCATTCCTCTCGGTCAGCGTTGACCTGTACTCAGAAATTGTGCCTGCCCATGTTGGATTGATCTGGCTTGCCGTGTCATCGAGGAACTCACGTCTGGCTGACGGTGGGCCGGTCGAAATAAGCGAAGTTGATGGAGTGACCGCCACCATTTTAAAATTTTCAACAAGCTCTCTGGATGACCGAACGGGCTTGTCATTGATCCTTACAGTTTTTCTGCCATCCCATTCAATCGAGGAGACAAGGCTTTTTTCGCCCTCAAGTCTTGCCCTTGAGCCGAAACATGTTTGGCCAAAAGTCGGAATTTCCATATCCTTTGCGCCAATAACCGACCTTGCGCGAAGACAATAGCCGATTGCCTCAAGCATCGATGTCTTGCCTGTGGCATTGTTACCAAAGACAACGGTTGCGCCGGCATTGAACTGGAAAGTGCGTGTGCCAAGTAACCGGAAGTTTGTGGTTTGAAGCTCGGTAACGATCAACGCAGTGACATCAAAATGTAACGATAGGAGTCGTCTGCTTCAGCCTGAACGAGGATCGGGTGGAGGACGCCGTTGAGGTTGAGCTGGACTCTCGGGCCATCGACACCCTTGATGCCGTCGATGAGCTTTCTGATGTCGAAGCTGAGTTCGATTTCGCCACCACTGGTTTCGGACGGGAACTTTTCCTCGACTTCGCCGAGTTCGGGTGCGATTCCCTTGCAGACAACTTCGTTTTCCTTGATTACAAACGTGACCTTTTTTGAGCCCTGACGAACGATGATGTTTACCCTTGAGAGGGAATCCATGATCTGCTTTTTGTCACAAACCAGCTTGTATTCGAATTTATTCGGGATGATCTGTCTGTAAGGCGGGTAGTTACCGTCGATGAGCCTGCTGACAACGTCGACTTTTCCAAAGCCAAAACCCATTTGTGTTGGCGAGAAGGTTAGTTCAACATTGCCTGTGTCACCTTCGCCGATAAGCCTGGCAAGGTTGCGCCAGATGGTTCCGGCAACGATTGCCTCAACGTCTGGAGCATTTGGAACCGGAATCTGGCAGATTGAGAGCCTGATGCCGTCAGTGCCGACAAGGTTGAGGTTCTGGTCTTTGATGGTTATGAGGGCGCCAAGCATCTCCCTCTTGTCTTCCATGCGTTCCGAGAGGGCGGGTGTGACTTTTTCGACAATGGAGAGCAGCATGTCACGGTCAACGTTTATCTTGTCACCCGAAGAAACGTTCGGGATTCTCGGGTAGTCGCTGCCGTCGGCGCAGTTGAGGGTTACTCGTGTGCCGCCGGAATGAATGACCATCTGTCCCTGGGTGGGCATGTTGATTTCAATGTTTTCTTCCGGGAGGTTGCCAAGGAGTTCGGTGAAGATTCTTGAAGGAACCGTTGTTTGTCCCGGTTGATCAACCTTTGCGGCAATCTTGAACGAAACCCATGACTCCATGTCCGAGGCCGTGAGCCTGACACCGTTTTCATCAGCTTCAATGAGGATGTTTCCCAGCAACTGGATGGATGGATTTTTGGGAACTACGGTCGAAACCGCGAGCGTTGCTTCAACGAGTTCAGATTTGTTCGCTTCAAACTTCATTGATACCTCCAAGTCAAATCATTATAAGGGAATCGGGGGAAACCCTCAAGTGCCAAAAGGAGGTTATCTCACTGACTCAAATATTTACCTTCATTTAACAGCAATTGCTTGCAGCCTTGAATGGTGGTTGTAGAATGCTGACAAAGGATGGTTTTCATAGTATGAATAGAAATGTAGTTTTCGGAATAGTTCTCGCTCTCGTTGTTACAGCAGTATTTGTAACACTCGTTTTTGTTTACACCGGCAAGGGTCATTCTCTTGCAAGCGCGGTTGACGGATCGTCCTGCACGGGTGACCCGGCATCATGTTCAATGGAAGGTTCAGGTTGCTCTGAGTCTTCAGCTGGCTGTTCATCAGGTTCAACCTCATGCGGTGGCGGCGGATCATCAGCTTACTATGATCCAAATGTTGACTATGGAAAGATTGAAAAAGACGCTGTGGCCTTCTACGCTCAGAAGACCGGCGACAACGCTGTTATGGCAAAAGCCTTCGGCATCGGTACAGTGACTGTTGTCATCTACAAGGACAGTAAGGTCATGGAAAAGTACAGATACGAAAACGGCAATTTTGTAAAATAGACAAAGGATTGCGGTGAAAGGAAATTCATTTTTTAAAATTGTAAAGATTGCGGTAGGACTCACCCTTGTTGGTGGATTTGCCATGCTCCTTTACAGTTTTGGCTGGCTCAATCTATCACATCCGAAAGAGACGTATGGATCAATCGGAACATCGGATGTGACGGCGGTTACTATGGGTCAGGTACGTGAAGGGCTGGACACCGGTGATAAAATCGTTGCGATAGAGGGTAAAATCGTAAGCGAATGCTCGATGGGCACATGGTTTAACCTCGAATGTGAGAAGTGCGAGATCATGGTCAAACTCGACAACGCTTCGATTGTCCTTCCAAAGCGCACCGGCCGGCTTGCAAAAGTCTACGGAGTTATCCGCAGGATTGGCAAGGGCTTCTATCTGGAAGGCTATCAGATAGAGTTCTAAAGGATGAATCCGGTCAAAACGACCCTAATCCTGGGGCTGGTTGCCCTTTTGCTTTTTCAGCCGCATGCCAAAACAACTGAACAGAGCTTCTCGCTTGGCATAGACAAATACAACGACCTTTACATGGTGGACAGCTCAACCGGAGTTGTCCACCATTTTGATTCCCAGACAGGCATTTATCTTGGCAAGTTTACTGATGCAACCGAGATTGGTGCAAAGTCAATCACAGACATCAGCGTTTGTGCCTGTGGTGGCGCAATTGCCCTGCTTGACAGGGATGGCGACACAGTCCACATTGTCGATTTCGAGGGCAATTATCTCTGGAAAAAGGATAATTCGGAACAGGGCATGAACTTCAAGGATGCCGTTGGAATCGGAATCTGTCAGGACAGCAACTACGAACACGTCATTTTGACTACAAAATCAGGCGAGGTGTTCCATGTCGCTCCGCCCAACGAACAGAACAAACCCTTCCCTGACAAGCTCAATGACCCTGGCGGAACCTATATGGATTACTTCAAGCAAGTCTTTGTGGCTGAAACTGGTGCAAAACGAGTACTCAAGCTTGACCAGTGGGGTGCAAACCGTCAAAGTTTTGGTGATGGCATCCTGAACAAACCCGTTGACATCGCAACCTCTGAAGACCGCGACAGGAAAATCTGGGTGTGCGATCAGGGAGATGCGAAGCTTCACGTTTTTTCAAAAGATTTGAAACACCTGTTTGATGCAGGCGAAGGATATCTTACAAATCCAATCTCGGTGATAACCGATTACGTTGATTCCGGAGCTTATGTGGCTGAAATCGTCGATGGTAAACCTGTCATCCACAAGTTTGACCAGAACGGCGCCTATCTGTTTACGATCAGGGATGCGCTTGGCGTGCCGGTTCAGTCGCTTCTTTCAGCAACTGTTGGCTCATACGTTCTCCAGAACCGCAACAACCGTGCCCAAAACATCAGCTTCAAAAACAAACCCGAAATTCTGGGTGGCAAGGTTTACGTTGAGATAAGGGGAATTTTCGGTTCTCTCGGTTACGAGGTGACATGGGATCAAAAACTGAGGGTTGCCATGATGACCAAAGGCGCTGAAAAAATAACCATCTCTTCGACAGGAATCGTTGCTGTAAACGGAATCAAGCAGCCACAGACTTACAAGATTGCACTTTCAAAAGGAAGAATGATTGTTCCTGTTGATGTTTTCGAGGTTTTGCCCGATGTTTCGGTCAATGTTTCTGGTGACACCTTTTTCTTTGTGAGTCCAAAGCTGCTGCCGTGGCAGATGATGCCGCAGCCGGATTTGGGTAAAAACCTGTATGAAACCAAGTGTTCAAGATGCCACCAACCGCCTGTGCCTGACGTGAAGTACAGATCGGAATGGACACCGATTGTCCAGAGGATGATGGCCAAGGATCCAGCGTGGATCAGTCCAAAAGAAGCCGACCTCATTACACGCTATCTCTGGGGTCAGGCCAAGCCTGACAAACCGGATTAACCTTGTTTTAACTAACGACAGGATGTAGTTTTACTACCGTTTTGTTTCCCGCCTGTTTACTGCAAATATTATTTGCAACTAGATATTTCATGGAGGCTTTAATGAAGAAGTCAGTCATCGCGTTTATAGCGATTGTCGCCCTCGTATTCAGTGTAACCATGATTGCCCATGCTCAGCAGACATACATGGATTCATTCAAGGCTAACTATCCGCAGCTTGCAAAGTCAAAACTTGCAAAAGACTGCCTGGCATGCCACATCAACCCGACTGGCTCTGGCGAGAGAAATCCGTACGGCGTCAATTACGAAAACGAGAACGAAATCGATGACGATTACGACACACTCGAAACGCTCGATGCCGATGGCGACGGATACACCACAGGCCAGGAAATCAAGGGCGTAACCTATCCAGGCGATTTCACCGACACACCGGGTGCAAAGAAATTCAAAACATGCCTCACCTTCTTCGCCGGCAAGGACACCTTCAAAAAGAAACTCTGTGACTACATGATCTTCAACGGCAAGATGGTCACGCTCACAAAGGATGGCAACGGAGTTTATTTCAAGGGAACAAACATGATGGTTCCATGCAAGATTTCCGTTGAAAAGCTTGGAGCGGCGTACAAGTACGATTCAAAGAAAAAGGTTGTCACCATCACAAAGGGTGGAAAGACAGTTGCAGAGCTTACAATCGGCAAGACAGCAGCAAAGGTTAACGGAAAGGCAGTCACTCTCCCTGCAGCCCCGGAAAACAAGACTGGAACAACAATCGTCCACGTTCCAACCAAGACCCTTGAGCTCATCTTCAATGCCAAGTACGTCTATATCAAAAGAGGAAAGATAGGTCACATAAGACTTTGACACTTGATGACCACTGTACAAATATCGGAATTCATCAATACGCCGCCTGCGCGTCTGGTGGCGTATTTTATTTTATAAAGGAGGTTTTTTGTAAAAGATGAGAAAGTGGATAATATTAATGGTTGCGATCGTTATGGTTGCTGGAATTACGGGGCTTGTTCTCGCTCAGCAGACGTACAATGATTCGTTCTTCGAAATCTATACGGCTGCAAAGAAGACAAAACTCGGCAAAGACTGCAAACCATGTCATTTCCAGGCAAGCGGTGACGGCGAGAGAAACGCTTACGGCATCGAGTACGAAAACGATGGAAACATCGATGATGACTACGAAGGCATCGAAAAAGACGATGCTGACGGCGATGGCTACTCCAATATCGATGAAATCAAAGCCGGAACCTATCCAGGCGTGTTCAGCGATCATCCAGGTGCTGCAAAATTTTCAAAGTGCGTGACGTTTGTCGGCACTCAGGATAGCAAGAACAAAAAGCCAGTAGTTTACTGCATTGTTAACGGTGCGCTGTTTGACATGACCAAGCAGGGTGGCGCATGCTACATTAAGAACAACAAGATGATGGCTCCGCTTCGTGTCGGCATAGAGCAGCTTGGCGGAACTGTCAAGTACGATGCAAAGGAAAAAAGAATCGACATCTACAAGGGCACAAAGCTCATGGGCAAGATGTGGATTGGCAAAAGATACGGTGAAATTCCTCCAGGAAAGCAGTACGACCTGATCACAGCACCGGAAATCAAGGCAGGAACTGCTTCAACATTTGTGCCTGTAAAGGCGGTCGGAGTGGCTCTGGGAGCTGATTTCTCATGGGTAAACAGAGGAAAGCTTGCAAATTTTAGATTCAAATAATATAATGAATCTATAGTAAAAGCTCCGAGTATGGAGCGAAAGGATTTCAAAAGTGCCAGAAGGTACAGTAAAGTGGTATGATGCAAAAAAAGGTTTTGGTTTCATAACCAGAACCGACACCAGTGAGGATGTGTTCGTTCACTGGAGTGGTATTCAAAAAGACGGTTTCAAATCCCTCGAACCAAATCAGAGGGTTACGTTCGACATTATAACGACAGATCGCGGCGCAAAAGCCGAGAACGTAAAGCCAGCTTGAGCAGCAAGTAAGTGAAAGCAGTATAGCCTTGCGTTCTTCATCAGCAAAGTTTTTAGTTGGAATTGACAGACCCCAGATGGACTATGTCCTTTGGGGTTTTATTATTTGAAGGAGAGGAAAAAATATGCCAGAAGGAACAGTTAAGTGGTATGACCAGAAAAAGGGTTACGGATTTCTGACAAGATCAGACACGGGTGAGGATGTTTTCGTTCACTACACCGCCATCAACAAAGACGGTTACAAGACTCTGGACAATGGCCAGAAGGTGACGTTTGACATCGCACAGGGCCCAAAGGGTCTCAAGGCTGAAAACGTCAGGCCAGCCTGACGATCAGTTGTGCAACATAGCCCACATGGGGCGAACAAGTTTTGGGAACAACAAATCTTTTTCCGGTCAACCGTGAGAAGTTTTTGTTTCACAATAGAAAAAGGAGTATGTAAAAATGGCAACAGGAACAGTTAAGTGGTATGACCAGAAAAAAGGTTATGGATTCGTGACGACAGACGCAGGCGAAGATATTTTCGTCCATTATGCATCTATCAACATGGAAGGTTACAAGACTCTGGACAATGGCCAGAAGGTAACTTTTGACATCGCACAGGGCCCAAAGGGTCTCAAGGCCGAGAACGTCAGACCAGCCT